>JAFDHF010000023.1 GCA_019308905.1 Deltaproteobacteria bacterium | reverse complement strand
TATTTCCAGATCCCCCGGGGCCGGCCTTTTCTGACAGGCTCCAAAAGGCGCTTGAAGTATCTCCACCCTTGTGGCGGGGGAATCTGCTCTGTCGAGGAGACCTCAATCCTTGCACAGGTCGTCTAACGTGTCACTTGACGGTTACACACGTGGCTTCGGCCATATTGCAGACCTTATGGGAGACGGTTCCCAGCATGAGAGCCCCTATCCGGCCTGCCCCCCGGCTTCCAAGGAAGATCATATCCACGTGGTTTTCCCTTGCATGTCTGATGATCTCCTGGGCCGGGTCGCCTTCGGCGAGAAAAGTCTCGACCTGCTCGACCCCCTTCCGCCGGATCGTCTTCTCGGCCTCTTCAAGAATCGTCCTGCCCGCCCTCTTGGCGTAGTCGACCAGGGGTTCAAAGGACGCCTCGGAGTAGACGATCGGAGGAGGAGAGACGACATGGATCACGTCAATCGAAGCACCGTACTTGGAGCCGAAATCACAGGCGTATTCGATGGCTTTTTTCGCATGATCCGAACCGTCGGTAGCAACGAGGAGTTTCTTGATCATATTCTCCATCCCCTTCGGGGTTCTCAGGGCCGCTTACCCGGAAATCCAACCGGCCGATCGAGCCAATTAAAACAAATGGGCCGGAGATGTCAAGTGTTTTCTTGCTTGCTTTCCCCTAATATGCGAACTTGGGCGTCACATAGAAGGTACAATAGGCAAGATTCTCGATGGACCTTTTCGCTCGAGCTTCCAGGGCCGAGGCAATGGATCCGAACTCCGTCTCTGGGACCTCTTCCACCACGTCGAGATCAGCCACGATAATGATCCGTTCCGGGGATTCGGCCGCCACGCGGAAATCGTGGTAGTCGGAAATCCTGGGGTCTTGGGCTACCGCCTCCGCAAACTTTCTTTCGACTGCTAGGATCTCCTCCGTCTTTCTCAGAACCGGATCCGTATGGCAGACGACCTCGCCGCCGAAAGTCTCACGCAGCGTCCCCTCACAGCGCTCCGCGATGTCATGCATGCGTGCAGGCCCGTATTCTTCGGGGATCTCTCCGTGGAGGGAGATGAGGTACATGGAGCCGTAGTCGTGGATTATGATCTCGTGGACATCCTCGATTCCATCCACGGACTTGGCCGTATCCCGTACCGAGGCGACCAGTGCCCTGCTCGGTGCCTTGCCGAGAAGGGGGATTACCGCCTCCCGGCCGTGTGTATAGCCCAGATAGAGGATCCACCCCGACACTAGCACCCCTATGTATCCATCTACCTCGGGAATCCCCAGGAAGTGCCCTGCCACCAAGCCGGCGATCACGGTGAGGCTGCTGACACTTTCGATGCGCTGGTGCAGGGCATTGGCCCGTATGGCGTTTGAATCCACACGCTCTCCAAGATACCGAACGAACCCCCCCACCCACTCCTTTACCAGGACCGTGGCAAGCAGGATCCACGGAAGACTCGGCCAGTAGTGGACGGGCCGAGGCTGCACGGCTTGGTGGATCGACCGTTCCCCGATCTCGATGCCCGAAACGAAAAGAAATACCGACATGATCAGAGGGGCCACATGTTCCATCCGGCCATGTCCAAAAGGGGTCCGTGGTGTGGAGGGCTTGGAAGCCACCCAGAAGCTGACAATGAGAATGACGGAATTGGCAAGGTGGGAGAGAACGTGGAAAGCATCTGCCACGACCGAGACAGAGCCAGACATCAATCCCAGGGTCATCTTGATGCCGAAAAGGATCAGGGTCGTCAGGGCAGAGATCCATGCAGCCACAAGACCGTACCGGTTTCTCACCTTCCTGTCGGCGGTCTTTTCAAAATCGGGGATCAGCCGCCGGGCTAGAGCCCGGTTGGCCACTCTCCATATCTTCAATGCCTTCGTCCTCCGGATACGACTCGCCTTCAGGGATCGTTCCTATCCCCTTCACCTTCTCCTGTCGGGGGGAGCCCGAGATTTTGACGGAAACATCCGGATATCCGAGGGGAGATTATACCATTTTCGGATACCCTTGCCAGATGATTCCTTCCCCCGGGTAGAGGAGAGCGGGAACTGGAATGAGGGGGCCTCACCCGGGAGGGCGGCTGATCCCGGCCGTCCCTTGAGGGAGATTTTTCGTCCATTCTGAGATCGGGGAGGAGTGGCTACTATTTTTCTTGACCCCATACGGGGGGTTGGTATAATTGGAGTTAGAGGCGGTCTAACCATCCATTCTCGGTGAGTTTTCCAGGTCAGGAAGGGGTTCGATTTGGCAGGGTCGAGAGGATCTACGGGTTTCGTAGAGGCCCTGGAGTGCTCCAGGTGCGCAAGGAGGTTCCCGCCCGATGAGATCCATAACCGGTGTCCCTGCGGGGGGCCTCTACTGGCCAGATACGATTTGAGGGGGATCTCAAAGGCCGTTACCAGGGATGAGATCCGCAGGCGGCCCAGAGACATGTGGAGATACAGGGAATTGCTGCCCCTCGGGAACGACGGATATATGGTCAGCCTGCAGGAGGGCTTCACACCCATCATTCCCCTTGGCAGCCTGAGCCGACAATTGGGCCTCTCGGAGATCCACTTAAAGGATGAGGGACAACTGCCCACCGGAACCTTCAAGGCCAGGGGAGCAGCCGTGGGCATATCCAAGGCCAGGGAATTCGACATCGGGACGGTTGCACTCGCTACGGCCGGCAATGCCGGTGGTGCCTGGGCCACTTACGGAGCGAGGGCCCACATGGAGGTCCACGTGGTCATGCCTGCCGACGCCCCCGAGATTCACAAGAAGGAGTGCCTGGCCTCTGGTGCCCATCTGTATCTCGTCAAGGGCTTCATATCAGACGCCGGTGCTGTGGCGAGCGAGGCATGCAGGAGATATGGATGGTTCTCGGTCTCCACATTTCACGAGCCGTACCGGGTTGAGGGGAAAAAGACTCTCGGCTTTGAGATCGCCGAACAGTTTGGCTGGGAGTTTCCAGAGGTGATTCTTTATCCCTGCGGAGGCGGGGTGGGGCTGATCGGGATTTGGAAGGCTTTCAAGGAACTCCGAGAGATGGGATGGGTGGGCAAGAGGGCACCCAGAATGGTTGCCGTCCAGTCCGACGGCTGTGCACCCATTGTAAAGGCCTTCCTGGAAGGGAAGAAATGCTCTGAACCGTGGCCGGGCCCCAGGACCCGTGCCGACGGGCTTCGGGTACCCAAGCCCCTGGCGGATTTCTTGATCCTTGACGCCATCGAGGAGAGCGGTGGATGCGCCGTTTCAGTGGCAGAGGCCGATATCCCCCGGGCAATGAAGTGGTTGGCCCGTGAGGAGGGCATTCTGGCCTGTCCGGAGGGAGCCACCACGCTGCTGGCATTGGACCGTTTGAGGCGTTCGGGATGGGTGGGGAAGGGAGATAGGGTCTTGCTCCTCAATACGGGTTCGGGTTTGAAGTATCCCAGGCTCATCCGCGGGAAAGCCGTGACCCTGGAAAAGGGAGAGGAGATCAGGAAGAAGGGGTGAGGCCAGGAGAGGATCGAAGGGTGGAATCCGAGCAGGATGCAACAGGCTATTCCACGTACAAGGAGGTGAGGTACCGGCGAGTCCAATGACGAGGAGGTGATGAAAAGGTTCTTGTCCATAATGTGATCAGAAGAGGAGGGTAAGATCATGAAAGGGACGATCGTGATTGGGCTTTCTGTTTTTCTGTTGTTGGGTCTCTTCTCGGCTCCGCTTCTTGCCGACGAGACGATGGAGCGGATCGAAAAGACCGGAACCATCCGGGTGGGGTGGAGGGAGGGCTCGATCCCCTTTGCCTTCATCGATCCCAAAAGCGGCAAACACGTGGGATTCTCCGTAGACATGACCTATTTTCTCGTTGATTTACTCTCGGAGCACTTCGGCAAGAAGATAAAGATCCAACCCTTTACCGTTACGGTCAAGACCCGTATTCCCCTGGTGGCCAACCGAACAGTCGATGTCGAGATGGGTTCCACCACCCACACTCAGAAACGGGACGAGACCGTCGATTTCAGCCTCATCTTCTTCTTTTCGGAGACGACCTTTCTGGTTCCCAAGGACAGCGACATCAGGACCATCGAGGACCTGAATGGGAAGAGGATCGGAGCCGCCCGGGGCAGCACCAACCTGGCGGCCATCCGTTCCAAGGTGGCTGCAGGGGTCTTCAAGCCCAAGAGTATACTCGAGGTGGAGACCCACCCCCAGGGGTTCCTCGCTTTGAAGGGGAGGAAGATCGACGCCTATTCCACTGACCGGAGCCTCCTGGAAGGACTGAGGATGAAGGCCCCTAATCCGGGGAACTGGAGGACCGTGGATTTCGCCATCGCCTATGAACCTTACGGCTACATGACGAGAGAGGGGAATTCAGACATCAGGGACTTTGTGAACAACACCATTATCTGGGCGATCAAGACGGGAAAATTCTTCGAGTTCTATGACAAGTGGATGGGGCCGAAAGGGGTCGTTCCGATTCCCATGTCCCAGGCCTACCGAACCTACCTGGACATGATCTGCTGGCCGCAAGAGAAAGACTGGTGGAAGAAGCGCTGAGCGAGGAGGGAGGGGGGGCAGCCCCCTCTCCCCGGGCTCCTGAGGTGTTATGCTGGGACTGGCCTATGAGTTCGACTGGAGTGTACTCTGGAGACAGCCCTACGGGATGTATCTCCTCCAGGGAATCTGGCTCACCATCCAGTTGGGAATCCTTTCCTGGATCATCGCGTTCCTTCTGGGTGTCTTCATCGGCACCATAAGGGTCTCATCATGGAGGTCGATGAGGTTTATCGGGACCGCATACGTGGAGATATTCAGGAACATCCCCTTCCTGGTTCAGCTCTTTTTCTGGTACTATGCGGGTCCCATGGTATTCGGGCAGACGATTCAATACCGCATCAATGCCATTCCGAATCTCAACTACTACGTGGCCATCATTGCCCTGGGCATGTATACGGCATCCCGGGTGGCCGAACATACCCGGGCAGGTTTTGCAGCCATCTCAAGGGACCAGTACCAGGCTGCCCTGTCTACCGGCCTGACCCGGATCCAGATGTACCGCTATGTAATCATTCCCTATGCACTCCGGGTGATTATCCCCCCCCTGACGACGGAGTTCCTGACCATATTCAAGAACTCTTCCATTGCCATGACCATAGGTGTGGCAGAAACCACCTTCATGGCTTACAGGATCGATGCTGAGACCTTCCACGGCCTCGAGGCAACCACCGGCGCCTGCCTGATTTACCTGGCCTTGGGTCTGGGGGTGGTAAAGCTCATGGGCGTTCTGGAATCGAGGTTCAAGATACACGGTTTGATCGGGAGATAGTCGATGTTTGACGCCGTCCAAAGGAATCTTCCCTTTCTCCTGGGTGGATTCTGGATAACCGTGAAACTGATGGTTCTCGCCCTGGCCGGCGGCATTCCCCTGGGTATTCTGGTCGGACTCGGCCGGATCTCCAAGAAGAAATGGGTCTATTACCCTGTTACCTTCTATGTCAATGTGATCCGGAATATTCCTCTTATCCTGGTGATATTCTGGTTCTACTTTGTCATGCCGATTATCGTGGGAAGTCCGCTCGACCCTTTCCCCTCGGCGGTAATCTCCTTTATCGTTTTCGAGGCCACATACTTCGGAGAGATCTTCAGGGCCGGCTACCAGTCGGTGAGCAAGGGGCAGATAGAGGCCGGCTATTCGACGGGGCTCACCTATGCTCAGACGGCTCGCTACATTCTCATCCCCATTGCCGTGAGGAGGATGCTTCCCAGTATGATCACCCAGAGCATCATCACCTACCAGGACACCTGCCTGGCCTTCGTGATCGGGTTGCCTGAACTGGTCCGGAGGGCGACCATCGTGGATACCCTTGAGGTCAGGTCGATTCAACTCTTCGGCTTTGTGGCCTTTGTGTTCTGGATCACCTGTTATGTGGGATCCACGATCAGCCGTCGGTACGAGGTCAAGGAGGCGAGGGGGGTATAGGCCGTGATTGAGATCAAAGACGTGAGCAAATGGTACGGTGATTTCCAGGTGTTGCATCATATCGATGAGGTCATACAGGACGGCCGAACCGTGGTCATCTGCGGCCCGAGCGGATCCGGGAAAAGCACGCTTCTCCGGTGCATAAATGGGCTCGAGCACTTCCAGGAGGGAGAGATCTATGTGGACGGCGTCTCGGTGGGCGACCCCTCCACGGATCTATACAAACTGAGGACGAAGATCGGCATGGTTTTTCAGAGGTTCGAGCTCTATCCCCATATGACGGCCATGCAGAATATCACGCTGGCTCCCATGAAGGTGAGAAAGAAGTCAAAACAAGAGGCAGAGGCGAGGGCCATGGAACTGCTGGAGCGGGTGGGAATACCCGACAAGGCGAATGAGTACCCCGCCAATCTCTCCGGTGGCCAGCAGCAGAGGGTGGCTATCGCCAGGGCCCTGGCCATGGAACCCGAGATCATGATGTTTGACGAGCCCACATCGGCCCTCGATCCTGAGATGATCAAAGAGGTTCTGGATGTCATGATCGACCTGGCCAAAGAGGGGATGACCATGCTCGTGGTCACCCACGAAATGGGATTTGCAAGAGAGGTTGCCCATGAGATCCTCTTTATGGACGGCGGGAGGATAATTGAGAGAGGGACGGGAGAAGAGTTCTTCCAGAATCCCCAAAACGAGCGGACCAGGGATTTTCTCAGCAAGATCCTCATATAAGGGGGAGATGTTCCTGGCCCGCCGGAGACACCGATGAAACTCATCTGTACCCACTGTGGATCTGTTGAGCCCTGGCCCACGGATCGATGGGCCTGTATCTGTGGCGGACCACGGGAGATGATCGATCTTCCGGTCTTCGACCCTGACGGTCTCGAGGCACGGCGGCCCGGGCTCTGGCGCTATCTGGCCATGCTGCCCCCTCCACCTGCCGCGGGTCCTGTGACGCTGGGCGAGGGGTTTACCCCCCTGATTCCGGGGAGATGGGAGAGGATGGATGTCTACTGGAAGCTCGAGTCCCTCAACCCCACGGGTGCGTTCAAGGATCGGGGTACCGTACTGGTTGTAAATGATATGGTCGCAAGGGGTGTGGAACGTGTGGTGGAGGACTCCTCCGGCAACGCTGGTGCCTCGATCGCCGCCTATGCGGCTCGGGCCGGGATTGGTGCCAGGGTCTTTGTGCCGGCCCATGCCAGCCCGGCCAAACAGGCCCAGATCGCCGTATACGGGGCCGAGGTGGTACCGGTTCCAGGGCCGCGTATCGAGGCCACCCGGGCGGCAGAGAAGGCAGTCAGAGGAGGCGGGGTCTATGCCAGCCACGTGTGGCATCCCTTGACTCTTGTAGGCATGGCCACCATTGCATGGGAGATCTGGGAGCAGTCAGGGGGACGCTCGCCTGACTGGTTCGTCGCCCCTGTGGGGCAGGGGACGCTCCTGTTGGGTGCATGGCGCGGGTTTCAGGCATTGTTCCGGGCAGGGCTCATAGACCGTCTGCCCAGGCTTGTGGCCGCCCAGGCAGAGCGCTGCGCACCTCTTGCTGCGGCAATGGCCTCCGGGCGGGACGAGGCCGAAGCCGTTCCACCCCAGCCGACAATAGCCGAGGGTGTGGCCATTGTAAGACCCGTGCGCAGCCGGGCCCTTTTGGAGGCCTTACGGGAGAGCGGTGGGTTGACCCCAGTCGCCACAGAGGATGGAATTGCTGATGCACAGCTGCAACTGGCAAGCTCCGGGATCTATGTTGAACCTACTTCGGCCACAGCCGCCGCGGTACTCCCTGAGGTCGGACTCCACAGTTCTCCCGGCGAGACGGTGGTGGTGGCACTCACAGGCTCGGGCCTGAAGAGTCCCCCAAAAAAGTAAAGCCATGGGGCTCAGGTCCCGGGTTTTCTTAGAGTCAGGGCGCCTGCTGATCCCACGAGGGAGACCGACATGGCCAGGAGAAAGGCCGGGGTAAAGGAGCCTCTGTAGTCCGCAATAAGCCCCCCAAAGGCAGGTCCGAGAGCCTGGCCGATTCCAAAGAAGAGGGTAACAAAACCGAGCCCCGCAGGAGCGAGTCTCGGCCCCATATAGTCCCCCGCAGCGGCGGCCATGATCGTGGGTATGGCCCATGCGCAGAGGCCGAAGAGGATGGCCGAGAGATACAAGGCTCCCTGGGACCGCCAGATGGCAAAGATTGCGTAGGATACGGCGAGGGTCAAATAGACCAGGGCGGCTGCTGTCTTCCTGCCGATCATGTCCGAGATCTTTCCCCAGAGGAGGCCGCAGAAGATGCTGATGAGCCCGAGGAGGGAGAAGAGGTCTCCTGCCTGGCTGCTGGTCCAGCCTATCTCCTTGATCAGGTAGGTGGCGAAGAAGTTGATGTATATGACATAGGAGAAGCCGAACATGAAATAGACGAACCCCAGATGCCAGACCGATCCCAGCCGGTACACCCTCTCCCAGTGGAGTCTCCCTCGGTTTTTCTCCTTCTTGCCGGTATTTCCTGTCTCCGGCCTCAGAGGTGCCGGCCTGGGATCTTGGGGCCTGTTTCTGATTAGACCGTAGCATACTCCAGCCAAAGCCAGGACGATGATCCCGAGATAGTACCAGCAGTACCGCCAGCCCTCTCCACCGTATGCGACCAGAATGGGTGGAACGATGAGCCCCGACAGGGCAAAGCCGATTCCGATTCCCGCCGTGACAATACCCGTGGCGAGGCCTCTCTGCTTCAGGGGAAACCAGATTGCCCCCAGAGCCATGGCCGGAACAAAGGCTCCGCCGTTGCCCAGCCCCGTGAGTATTCGCATGATCAGGGCGAAGCGGTAGCTCGTGGCCGTACCGGTCATGATCATGGTCACACCCATAACGGTGAGGGAGAGGGTGATGACGATTCGAGGCCCCCACCGAGCCGCCAGGAACCCGCCGATGATGGCTAGGACAAGGTAACCCACGAAGTTTCCTGTCGCCAGGTTTCCCACTTGTGTGTAGGAGAGGTCGAGTCCGTCGATCATGACGGGATTGATCATGGAATATGCAAACCTACCGAAGCCGTGAGCCCCGATTGTAGTCAGAAGGCCGGCGAAGACGACGACCCACCCGTAGGAGCCGGCTCTTTGCGGATCTCCCTCAGGAGGTTCGCTCTGGCTGGAGGGATTTTTTCGGCGGTGTAGGAACATCTCTCAGCAAACCCGGCAAAGACTCCCGTATTGTACCAGGGGTGAGGACGAAATCAAGAAGGAATTATCCGGATTTCCTCGGCTTCGGGGCGAAGGGGGAAAGGTTTTCACCAGTCAAAGAGAGAAACGGTTGTAAGGTTAAGAGCTTGCGAGAGTTGTTGACCGAAGAGTGAAGAAACTCCGGGGATTGTCCATATGGGGTCCTCCCTGCCTTTCAAAGGGCAAACTGCGGGGTTTAGCCTCGCCTTGACTTGGCTGAATAATCTGCTTTAATTCTTGGAGGGTTTTTCCAGCAATACCGACGGCAAGAGGGTGGCTCATGGGGCATCTCGGTCTGATTCTTCCCCTGTCTGTTCTGGCACTTCTCTGTGTCGGTTCAGGTGCTTTGGAAAGGAATGACTCGCCGCCTGGAAGGGTCTGCATGGCGGTCTTCTACTCTGGAAGATCTGACGAGTCCAGCGGGCTGGTGGAGGGGTTTCTCCCAGTCCTTGAGGAGGTCTATCCCATCGACGTCCGTCTCTTCGACGTGGATATCCCCAGGAACTATTCCCTTCTGGTTGCCCTGGAGAGGCGGTTCGGGAGGGAGGAGAGCGGCCTGCCGGTGGTCTTCTTGGGAAGGGACGTAATCGCCGGAGAGGAGGAGATCAGAGAGAGGCTCGAGTCCACGATTGCCAGGTACGAGGCCCTCGGCGGATGTGGGTTTCCGGACCTGTCCAAAGGAGCGGAACAGATAAAGCAGAGGCTCGGCCCGCCGGTCTATCTGATCTATTTCTACCGTCGTGGCTGTGCCGAGTGCAGAAGGGTCGATTCATTGATCCGCTACCTGAAGGAGGTCCATCCGGGGCTGGTGGTAAGGGAGGTGGACATCGAAACGGATCAAGGAACGCTCCTCAACGAATCGATGTCCGAGCGTGTTGGGGTACCTGAGGCGAGTCGGCTTGTGGCTCCGTCCGTGTTCTTTGCCCGGGACGCCCTAGTTGGTGAAAAGATCGGGAGGACTGCCATGGAAGACCTGATCGAGAAGTACCAGGGCCTCCAGCCGGCGGTCCCGCCATGGGGGCTCGTCGATGGGGAAAAGGACGAGGCAGTACTCCGGATCACAGCCAGATTCAAGAGCTTCGGCCTTGTCACCGTCATGGCCGCCGGCCTGATCGACGGGGTCAACCCGTGTGCTTTCGCGGCACTTATCCTGTTCGTCTCCTATCTGGCCTTTGTAGGGAGGGAGCGTCGAGAGATTCTTCTTGTGGGCCTGGCCTATTCTCTTGCGGTGTTTGGAACGTATTTTCTCATAGGCCTCGGATTCCTGAGAATAATCAGATCGGTCTCGGTCCTGCCCACGGCGGGCCGCCTCCTCTATCTTGGTGTCATTGGTCTCGCCTTTGTTTTCGCCCTTCTCAGCCTCTACGATTATCTGCTCTGCCGGAAGGGACGGGCCTCGGAGATGGTGCTCCAGATGCCGGCCTTTCTCAAGAGTAGGGTTCGAGCCGTGATCCGCCAGAAGGTGAGGGTGAGCCGCTATGTTCTTGCCGCAGTCGTCACGGGTTTTCTGGTCTCGGTACTGGAACTGGCCTGTACAGGTCAGGTCTATCTGCCTACGATCCTCTTTGTCTCAAGGGCAGGTGAACTTAGATCCAATGCAGCCGTGTATCTTGCCCTTTACAACGTCATGTTCATCATCCCCCTTTTGGCGGTCTTCTGCCTGGTATACTCTGGGACCGGTTCTGAGAGGCTCTCTGCTCTGTTCGAGAGACACGTATCGTGGGTGAAGCTTGCAACGTCCCTGGTCTTTTTCGCCCTCGTGGGTGTCCTGTCCTTAGGTCTTCTATGGCCCCTGTGAGATGACAGACCCGAGGCGTGCAGAGGAACGGGGGAAAGATCCCTGCCCGTTGTTGCTCAGTCCGGGGCGGCACCCCACTGATTCGGCAATATCGTTCGGGGAGAAGATGTTCTCCAAGAGCAAGGAAGCTCCGGAAAATCCTGGACATGGGGCTCCCGGATAGTTATTATACTGGTGGAGTAAAGCGGTTCTGTCACTGACGAGGAGGACCACGAGGGAGGTGACTCAGGATGGTGAAGAATATGGTCTACGGAGTGAAACGCCTTTCGAGGAAGCTCGTCATCCGCCAGATGCTTCGGATGCTTCCACACCTCTCCATGGAGAACATCACCCGAATAATCGATCTTGGCGAGAGACTGCTCAACCGGGAAGACTATCGGGCCGTGGGTGAGAGCATGAAGAGCTACATCCGGGAGGGGCATCCTACCGTCAAGGTCATAGAGAGGGTTCTCCACGATCTATCGCCCGAATGCCGCTTTCGGACGATCTACAATCTCTTCATTCTAGCCCTGCTTTCAGAGACCTCTTTTCGTGAGGAGCTGAAGGCCACAGAGGGTTTTCGCCCCCCCTTCTTCTTTGTGGTCAGCCCTACCATGCGTTGCAACCTGAACTGCTACGGCTGCTATGCAGGGCAGTATGAGCAGTCCTTTGGTCTGACCCACGAGGTGATGGATAGACTCCTCGGGGAAGCGCTCGATTTGGGGATTCATCTGGTTACCTTTTCCGGGGGGGAGCCCTTTATTCGGAGGGATCTCTTCGATCTCTTCGAGAAGTACCGGGACATCATCTTCCAGATATACACCAACGGAACCCTCATCGACGAGGAGATGGTCAGGAAACTCTCGATGCTGGGGAATGTGGCCCCCATTATCAGTGTGGAGGGGTTTGAAGAAGCCACTGACGCCCGGAGGGGCAAGGGGCATTTTCAACGGATCATGCATGTAATGGATATTCTCCGGGAGGCGGGCGTTCTGTTCGGCGCATCGGTTACACAGACCCGGGAGAACTTGCTTGAGATTTCCAGCGACGAATTTGCGGATCTCATGGTGGAGAAGGGGGTGTACATCATCTGGTACTTCCAGTACATCCCCATCGGCCGGAAACCCGATCTCTCCCTCATGCTCACACCCCAGCAGAGAGACATTGTGAGAAAGAGGCTGAGGAGGATACGGAACGCCAGGCCCTTTTTCATCTGTGATTTCTGGAATGATGGGCCATACGTCGACGGTTGCCTCGCCGGGGGGAGGGAGTATTTCCATATAAACGCCAACGGTGACGTGGAACCGTGCGTTTTTGTCCACTTTGCCGTGGACAATATCTACAAGAAGAGCCTGAAGGAGATACTCAACTCCCCCTTCTTCAGGGGCATCCGCTCAAGGCAGCCCTTCAGCGAAAACCCCCTGACCCCGTGTATGATCATCGACAACCCCCATGAACTGAGGGATCTGGTCCGACAGTACCACGCCTACCCCACCCATCCCGGGGCGGAGACACTGATAAACGATTTGGCTCCGGAACTGGACCGGTACGCCGAGACTTACCACGCAATCGCCGAAGAGACCTGGAAGAATGAGTACGAGCCCGAAGGGTTCAAGAGGCACAGTAAGAGATTGGAAGTAAAGGTGGCATAAAGAAGGCCCCTCTTCTTGGGGTCTTCTCAGGGTTTTGCTCTACCGGGTGGAAGGCTTTCGTGCGGCGGGAAAGGGAGAGAGGTGGCTGGGTCGTACGGTGCGGCCTCTTCACGGCAAGGAGCCGGGGGGGGCGGAACGGGTTTACCTGGCTGGCCCTTTGACCATGACTTCGAGGTCTACCTGGTCTCCGAAATTCTCGGCAAGGGCGGTCTGGAGGGCCGTGAGTTCTCCCTCGCCCTCCGTCTCCACCACCAGTCCCCCGTCGTCGAAGACCTTGAGCCGCCCCTCACAGGACTGGACCAGACGGGAGAATTCTCTGGGATCGACGGTAATCCATCCCCTCATGCGCTGTACCAGTTCCTCTCCTGTAAAGGGACGCTCAATGGTAAGGTCCACCTGCCTGAACTTTGCCCGCCAGCCGATTCTTGCAGGCCGAACCAGGACGGGCTGTACAGGATCATGCATGGCTGCACAGCGAAACCAGACCCTGGCACGAATCATACAGGAGCCCTCCTCCACGTCTATGGCGTCTCCTAAGATACAAGACACCGGTCTCGGTGGTCAAGCCGGGTCGGCCGTGTTTTTTGCAAAGGATACATCGAATTCAGGATATTGACAGACTCGGAGGGAACCATGGAAGTCGGCCAGGCCATGGATAGCCGGAGGAGCTATCGAGTCTTCACCTCCAGGCCTGTGGAGAGGGAGCTCGTGGAAGAAGTGCTCCGTAAGGCCGGAAGGGCGCCCTCGGCGCTGAACCTTCAGCCCTGGGAGGTTACCGTTGTCATGGGAGAGGAATTGGAGCGCCTTGCCAGAAGGCTCGTTCGGGCTTATGAGGAACGCTCTGCGGCCTGCACTCCCGGGGCGACTCGAAGCCTTCCACGGATCTTCCAGGAGAGGAGGAGAAGGAGCTTTGGCCCTCTGGCAAGAACCCTCAAGCAGGAAGGCCTCAGCCTGGAAAGGTTCGTCGGCGAGGGTAGTTGCCGTTTCTACGGGGCACCTGTCGCGATTCTCATATGTATGGACGGTGGCTTCTCCAGGGATCGGTACCTCTGCCTGGGCGTCTTTCTCGGGTATCTCCTTTTGGCGGCCCAAGACCTCGGTCTTGCCACCTGCCCGGTGGGATTGATCACGGCCTATGAGGAAGAGATCCGCGATCAGGTCAACATCCCCGAGGATAAGCGGGTGGTAATAGGCGTGGCCATGGGGTACCCTGACCGGTCTTCACCGCTCGCCGGTTTCTCCACTCCCCGGGATCCACTGGAGAATTTTGTGAGGTGGTTTGTGTGAGTCGGGACTAGAAGAAGGAATCGATCAGCTTCTCGACCCGCTTCGGATCCGGGTGCCTGTCGACCAGCGGCCCGCCGCTCAGGACAGGTGACTGGGCTTCATAAGTCGGCTTCTCAGGGTTACTGTAGAATATCCCCAAGGGAATTCTTTCTCCCCACTCCCTCGCCTTCTGGATAGCACCATCGATGTGGCCGGGGTCGTGCCCGGCTTCCTCCAAGTCGTAGACCCGCTCCTTGTACCATTGAAAGGTATGGACATGGTCGAAACTGACGCAGGGTTGCAGGACGTCTACCAGGGAGAAACCTTCGAAGGCGACCGCCTCTTTGATCAGGTCCGTCAGGTGTCTGGCGCGGCCGGTGAAACCCCGGGCCACGAAGGGAGCCTCAAGGGCCAGGGCGACGGCGAGGGGGTTCATGGGGGTCAGAAACACTCCGTGGGTCTGCACGCGGGTCACGAACCCCTTCTCGGCCGTGGGTGACGCCTGGCCGCGGGTCAGGCCGAATACCTGGTTGTTGTGAGTGATCAGGGTCAGGTTGGCATTCCTTCTGATCCCATGTAGGAAATGGTTCCCCCCCTCTCCGTAAGTATCCCCGTCTCCCCCGATGACGATGACCGGAAGCTCGGTATTGGCAATACGGATCGCCGTGGCCGCCGGGAGGGCCCGACCGTGAAGGCCGTTGAAGAAGTTACACTTCAGATAATGGGGCAGCTTTGCCGCCTGCCCGATCCCCGAGACGAGAATCACCTCATGTGGTTTGAAGCCCATATCCGCCAGGGCCTGCTTGACCGCCCCGAGGATGGCGAAGTTCCCGCAGCCTGGGCACCAGGCTATGGGAGAAGGGTTTTCGAAAGCCTCGATCTCCATGGTCACTTCTCCTCCATCTCCCCCGTGAAGCCCTCTACAATCTCGGCGGCCGTGAAGGGACGGCCGTCGTACTTCAGAATCGCTCGGTCGGGTTTCATCTGTATCTCCATCTGTATCAGGCGGGCCAGTTGACCCGTACAGTTGTTCTCCACCACGGCCCACCTGCGGGCTCCCTGGAGAATCCGTGACAGGGCCTCGGAGGGAAAGGGCCAGAGTTCGTCGAGATGGGCCCCTCCAACCGGGATCCCGCGGCGGTTCAGGATCCCCACCGCTTCGGCCAGGGGACCGTAGATCGACCCCCATCCCACCAGAAGAAGCTCGGCTTTCGGGTGGCCCATCAACCGTGGAGATGCGATCTCCCGGGCAAGGCTCTTCATCTTGCGGAATCGCTTGTCCACCATCCTTCTTCTCATCTCCCTGTCTTCCGTAATATGGCCGTATTCGTCGTGTTCGTGACCATCGGCCGCAACCTCGAGGCCGAAGGCCGAGGGGATCGATCTCGGGGAGATGCCGGACTCTGTTACCAGATATCGTTTGTATCCCTTTGCCCCCCTTGCTTCTTCTTCGGTCAAGAGGTGCCTCTCCATGCTGACCCGGGAGAGATCGAACCTGGGTTCGGTGAAGTAGGAGTCAGCAAGAAACTGATCTGTCAGTATCGCCACAGGAATCTGGTATTTTTCTGCCAGATCAAAAGCCTTGATCGTGGCATAGAAGGCCTGCCCCGCGGTCCCAGGTGCGAGAATCGCCCGGGGGAACTCGCCCTGGGAGGCATGGAGGACGAAGAGCAGATCCCCCTGCTCGGTCCTTGTGGGGAGCCCGGTGGCTGGTCCCGGCCTCTGTGCCTCGACCACCACGAGGGGCACCTCCATGACACCTGCCAGGCCGAAGGCCTCTGTCATCAAGCTGAAGCCACCTCCAGAGGTGGCGGTCAGCGACCTCAGTCCTCCATAGGAGGCGCCGATGGCCATATTGACGGCGGCTATTTCGTCTTCTGCCTGTTCCACCACCATGTCGAAGTCATCGGCCTTTCCTGCCAGATAGGTCAGGATCGAGGTTGAAGGGCTCATGGGATAGGCCGACATGAACTGACAAGCCGAGGCGAGAGCCCCCAGAGCCACTGCCTCGTGGCCGGTGATAAACATCTTGGGTTCTGAGGGAGCGAAATCGATTTGGAGCGCCTCGTATTTCGTGGCTCTTTCAAGTGCCCATTGATAACCTGCCCGGGCGGCCTTCACGTTGCCCGCAGCCGTGTCGGCCTTTGTGGCAAAATACCCCTCCAGGAAGTCCTCGAGTCTCTTGAATTCCCAACCTACAATGGCCAGCACGGCACCGATGGCAACGGAGTTTTCAAAAAGCCGATTTCCGCCCTTGTCGACTGCCATCTGTTCAAGGGGGAGCCCCAGAAGCCTGTCGTCTCCCTGAGGAACGGTGCATTTGTCAGAATCGAAAACGATGATTCCCCGTGGTTCCACCTCGTCCCTGTGCTTCTCTATACTCTCCTGATTCAGTGCGACCAGGACCTGAAGGGGCATGGCCGAGGCCATGACAGGCTTCCGGCCGGCCCGGATATGAAAAAAATTGTGGCCCCCGCGGATACGAGATTCGTTGTCCTGCACGGCAAAGACCTCGCAACCTCCCCTGACGAGGATCTTGCCGAGTACGAAGCCGATTGTCTGCATGCCCTGTCCGGCAGCCCCTGCCACCATGATATTGAGCTCTTCTGCCATTGAGGACCTCCATAGCCTCTCGATGCCGCGATCAGAATTTGCCGAAGAAGATCACGATCCCGATCACGATGAAGACAGATGCGGTGATCTTTCTCAGGATGTTCCCAGGCACCCACTGGTGGAAGAGATGTCCGAAGATCACTCCCAGCAGAGTGATCAGGGAAAGTGCGGCAGTCGCCCCAAGGAAAACGACAAGTGGTTTTCGGGTCTGGGTAGTCATGGTGATCACCGCGAGCTGGGTCTTGTCACCGAGCTCTGCCAGGAAAAGGACACCGAAAGCCGTCAGGAATACCTTCCAGTCCATTCTCTTTCTCCTCTTTTGAGCTTATTCCATCCGTCGAGTCTCATGCAAGAGGTGG
Source organism: Deltaproteobacteria bacterium (assembly GCA_019308905.1). Lineage (NCBI taxonomy): Bacteria > Pseudomonadati > Myxococcota > Myxococcia > Deltaproteobacteria bacterium. The sequence goes on along the minus strand of JAFDHF010000023.1, from coordinate 65,954 downwards.
TCCTGTAGACACCCTCGGATGTTCCACGATCTCAGGCCATCATACACGAGAAAGCAGCCTGAGTCACCAGGCCTTGTCGGTCTTGTTGGTTCAGTTCCCACCTTAGAAATCAAAAGGATTTGAGACATGTGTTTCGGAAGATCGAAGAACTCCGCTCTCTTCGTCCCCTTGAAATCGTCTCTATCGTGGTTATCGTAGCTTTAGGAGGTGAAGATCTGCTCGGGAAGGGGAGATCGTTAACAGGAGGTGAGCGATATGGCTTTCGAGGTCGAACCGTACAGATCCATCGGGCAACTGACAAACCTCCGGGAAGAGATGGACAGAATATGGAAGCGGTTTCTTGAGGAGTGGCCCGGCCCTGAGGTCTTCCGGGGCCAGTGGGTCCCCTCCGTCGATCTCTCCGAGACCCCAAAGGAGATCGTCGTGAGGGCCGAGATTCCCGGAATGGATGCAAAGGACATCGACATATCTCTCTCCAACGGTGTTCTGACCATCCGTGGGCAGAAGGAACAGGAGAGGGAAGACAAGGAGGAGAACTTTCACAGGATAGAGAGGAGCTACGGGTCCTTTTCGAGGTCGATCCGGCTCCCTGCCGAGGTCGAGAGCGACAAGATCAAGGCCACCTGCAGAAACGGCGTCCTCAAGATCACACTCCCGAAGTCGGAGAGAGCCAAGGAGATAAAGATCAAGGTGGAATGACACGGGCGATTTCCCCTTCTCGCTCTCTCCACCTTGTCTCCGGCTTTTTGCGGTTCCCCGTGGAACCTCTGTCTCCCGTCTCCCCGAGGCGACAGTCTCGCCCGGGGGAGTAATTCTTTTTCGTTATCATCGACAACCTGTTATACTAGTCATACGAGCAAAATCAGTCTATCCAGGAGGGATTTAAATGGATATAAACCGAATGACCGAAAAGACCCAGGAAGCTCTCCAGTCTGCCCAGGCCGTTGCAGCCCGGTTCGGTCACCAGCAGATCGATCCCGAACACCTCTTGCTCGCTCTCCTTGAGCAGCGGGACGGATTGGTGCCCAAAGTGCTCGCCAAGACCGGGGCATCTGCCGAGGGGATTCGATCTTCCGTGGAGAAACATCTGAGCGGACTTCCCCAGGTATCTGGAACCGGGGCGGGCCAGATGTACATGAGCCAGAGGTTGACGAGGCTGATCGATTCCGCGGAAAGAGAGGCGAGGAATCTAAAGGACGACTACACCAGTGTCGAGCATCTGCTCCTGGCCATGGTCGACGAAGGGACCTCGACGCCGGCAGGGCGGATTCTATCCGGGGCAGGGGTCTCCAGGGAAACCTTGATGAAGGCCCTGGCTTCGATTAGAGGCCACCAGCGGGTTACCAGCCAGACCCCTGAAGAGACCTACCAGCCCCTCGAGCGGTACGGCCGGGATCTGACTCAGATGGCTGCTCAGGGGAAACTCGATCCTGTCATAGGCAGAGACGAGGAGATCCGGAGGGTGATCCAGATTCTGTCGCGGAGGACGAAGAACAACCCCGTTCTCATCGGGGACCCCGGTGTCGGCAAGACCGCCATCGTCGAGGGACTCGCCTCGAGAATGGTCCGTGGAGACGTGCCGGAGGGGCTGAAGAACCGCCGGCTCGTAGCCCTTGACATGGGATCCCTCATAGCAGGGGCCAAGTACCGGGGTGAATTCGAGGAACGGCTCAAGGCCGTACTCAAGGAGATTCAGGAATCTGAAGGCCAGATCATCCTCTTTATCGACGAGCTCCACACGGTGGTCGGTGCCGGGGCTGCCGAAGGGGCTATGGATGCGAGCAACATCCTGAAACCCATGTTGGCCCGTGGCGAGCTCCACTGCATCGGAGCCACCACCCTGAACGAGTATCGGAAATACGTGGAGAAGGACAAAGCCCTAGAGCGGAGATTCCAGACGGTGATCGTCGACCAGCCCAGCGTGGAGGATACCATATCGATCCTCAGGGGGTTGAAGGAACGTTACGAGGTGCATCACGGCGTCCGCATCAAGGATTCGGCTCTGGTTTCTGCGGCCGTGCTGAGCGACCGCTATATTTCGGACAGGTTCCTCCCCGACAAGGCCATCGACCTCGTGGATGAGGCTGCGGCCAGACTCAGAACCGAGATCGACAGCATGCCCTCGGAGCTCGACGAGATCACACGAAGAATCATGCAGTTGGAGATCGAGCGAGAGGCTCTCAAGAGAGAAAAGGACGCTCCTTCGAGAGAGAGGCTGAGAAAGCTCGAAAAGGAACTGGCCGATCTGGAGCGCCAGTCGGAGTCGCTCAAGGCCCAGTGGCAGAGGGAGAAGCAGGCGATTTCCAGAATCCGCTCCCTGAAGAGGGAGATCGAGCAGGTGAAGATCCAGGTCGAGCAGGCCGAAAGAGCCTACGATCTGAACCGTGCCGCGGAATTGAAATACGGAAAACTCGCCTCCCTCGAAAAGAGCCTCAAGGAGGAAGAGGCGCAGCTCGAAGCCCAGAAGGGCCAGAAGACTCTGCTGAAGGAAGAGGTGGACGAGGAGGATATCGCCGAGATCGTGAGTAGCTGGACCGGTATCCCCGTGAACAGGCTCATGGAGGGAGAAAGAGAGAAGCTCTTGAGACTCGAGGAGGAGATCCACCGGCGCCTGGTGGATCAAGACGAGGCCGTCCGGCTGGTGGCCGATGCTGTGCTGCGCGCCAGGTCAGGGATCAAGGACCCCAATCGTCCAATTGGGAGTTTCATCTTCTTGGGACCCACAGGAGTCGGCAAGACCGAGCTGGCCCGGTCCCTTGCCGAATGCCTCTTCGACGACGAGCAGGCTATGATCCGCATCGATATGTCCGAATATATGGAGAAGCATACCGTGGCCCGTCTCATCGGAGCACCACCCGGATATGTGGGCTATGAGGAAGGGGGACAGCTTACAGAGGCTGTCCGTAGAAAGCCCTACTCGGTGATTCTTTTCGACGAAATCGAGAAGGCTCATCATGACGTCTTCAATATCCTGCTCCAGATCCTAGACGACGGGCGGTTGACGGATTCCCACGGGAGAACCGTCGATTTCAAGAACACGGTGATCATAATGACCTCCAACATCGGAAGTCAGTTCATTCTCGATACCGGCAAGGGAGAAGGTGCCTCCTATGAAGGGATGAAGGAGAAGGTGCTGGAGGCTCTCCGCGTGCACTTCCGGCCGGAATTTCTCAACCGGGTCGACGACATTGTGGTATTCCGGACTCTCACGGATGAACACCTCGAGGCTATCGTCGAGATTCAGGTCAACAGGTTGCGCAAGCGCCTGGAAGATAGGGGGATCATCCTGGAAATGACCGAGCAGGTGAAGAAACACCTGGCCCGGGTGGGATATGATCCTGTCTTCGGCGCTCGCCCCCTGAAACGAGCCATCCAGAGGGAGCTGGAGACATCGATAGCGAAGGAGATCCTGAAAGGGACGATTCAGGACAACACCCGTGTGGTGGCCGAAATGGAGGGTGGCGGAATAGTTTTCCATTCGGAGCCGATCGGGGAGAGCGGTGAGGCATTGTCAGCGGCGGCTGGTGTCTCTTGATGGTGGAGAACCAGGTCCTCTGGGGATGAACCGGGGATGATGGTGGCCTGGGGCTTGGCCCGCACGGTTGCCCTCCCGGACCGTTCCGAGGGAGGGCTCTTGTGTGGTAGGCTGATGTCTCGAGTAAACCTCGTTCCAGAGAGGGAAGAGCTCGAGGCCCCTTTCTTGGGCCAGCCCCCTTATTTGTGGAGGAATGGAGAGAGAGATGAAGGAGATCATCTGGAGCTACAGAAACCTGTCGGCGACTGTCTGGGTCCCTGCTGTTGACATCTACGAGAACGAGAGAAATGTTTTGGTCCTGGTCGATATGGCAGGAGTGGATCCTGATCAGACGAAGATCACCCTGGAGAATCAGACCATTCTCATTACCGGGCAGAGGCCGAGGCCCTCTCCGGGGGGGGTGGTGAGGATCCACCAGATGGAAATCGATGCCGGTGTGTTCAAGAGGCGGATTCCCCTTCCCGGGCCGGTCGATTCTGACAGTATCGAATGCACATACAAGGACGGGCTGCTGAGGATAGTGCTTCCAAAGAAACCACGGCAGGAGATGGTCAGGATACCCGTGGAGTCACAGTAGCATAGGAGGATAGGATGGCTGAAGGAACCGTGAAAATGGAGCAGGGTGAGCTTGCGATCCCGTCTGAACTGCCCGTGTTGCCCCTCAAGGGAATGGTCCTTTTCCCCGAGATGGCCATCCCCGTGTTGGTGGTGAAAGAGAGATCCAAGAAGCTGGTGGATGAGGCCCTTGTTGGGGACAGGCTGGTGGTCGTGGTCTCTCTGAAGGATCAAACCGTGGAGGAACCGGGTCCCGAGCATCTCTATTCGGTCGGAACGGTCGCACAGATCGTCAAGAAGATAGCCCTGCCCAATGATGCCTACCAGGTGATCATAAGGGGGATGAAAAAGGTAAGCCTCTTCGAGTACTCCCAGAAAGAGCCCTATCTCAAGGCGAAGATTCTGGTCCTGGAGGAGAACCGGGAGATGGACAAAGAGGCGGAAGCGATGGTTCTCAATATCCAGAGGCTCTTTCAGAAGGTCATAGAGCTTGCGTCCCTCCCTCCGGAGCTCGGGGTTGTGGTCATGAACCTGGATAACCCTGCTGACCTGGCCTCCCTGGTGGCTTCCAATCTCGATATCTCGGTGGAGCAGAAACAGGAACTCCTGGAGATCACTCGGCTGAAGGATGTGCTGGAAAAGGTGACGGTGCTGCTCAACCAACAAGTGGAAAAGCTCGAGTTGAGTGCGGACATTCAGAAAAGGGTCCAGGAGGGCATGGGGAAAACCCAGCGCGAGATCCTTCTGAGGGAGCAGCTCAAAGCCATCCAAAAGGAGTTGGGAGAGGGTGATGAGAGAACGGCCGAGATATCGGAATTGAAGAAGCGCATAGAGGCGGCGGGGCTTCCTCCCGAGGCCAGGGAGGTGGCCGACAAAGAACTCGACCGCCTCTCCAAGATGCCTCCTGCTGCTGCCGAGTACACCGTATCGAGAACCTATCTGGACTGGATTCTCGATGTGCCCTGGTCTGTCTCGACAGAGGATAATCTCGATCTGGAACGGGCCGAGCAGATCCTCAACGAGGATCATCACGACCTCGACCAGGTGAAAAAGAGGATTCTCGAGTATCTCGCTGTCCGGAAGCTGAAGGCCGACAGTCGCGGGCCGATTCTCTGCTTTGTGGGGCCGCCGGGTGTGGGGAAGACCTCTCTGGGCCAGTCCATAGCCAGGACTATGGGCAGGAAGTTTGTCCGCCTCTCTCTCGGAGGGGTGAGGGACGAGGCCGAGATCCGCGGCCACAGGAGGACGTATGTGGGGGCTCTTCCCGGGCGTATCATTCAGGGCATCAAGAAAGCGGGTGCCAACAACCCGGTCTTCATGCTCGACGAGGTGGACAAGATCGGAGCGGACTTCAGAGGAGATCCCTCTTCAGCCCTTCTCGAGGTCCTGGACCCGGAACAGAACAACAGTTTTTCCGATCACTACCTGGAGATTCCTTTCGACCTCTCAAAGGTGATGTTCATCACCACCGCCAACATCCTCGACACGATCCCTCCCGCTCTCAGAGACCGGATGGAGGTACTGAGTCTCCCCGGATACACGGAGGAGGAGAAGCTGGAAATAGCCCGGAGATATCTCATCCCCAGGCAGGTGGAGCAGAACGGGCTTACCGGCGATCTTCTCCGCCTCGATGACGATGCCATCCGGGCCATTATCCGGGGGTATACCCGTGAGGCAGGCGTTCGTAACCTGGAGAGAGAGATCGCCTCGGTGTGCAGGGCTGTTGCGATCCGGTTGGCCAAGGGAAACACAGACCCCGTCGTTGTATCCGAGGAGAATCTTTCCGACTTTCTAGGGCCTCAGAAGTTTATACCGGAGACAAAGGCCAGATCTTGGGGACCTGGCCTGGCCACTGGTCTTGCTTGGACGCCGGCCGGGGGTGAGATTATCTTTGTCGAGGCGTCTGTCATGAAGGGGAAGAACCGCCTGACTTTGACGGGGCACCTCGGAGACGTTATGAAGGAGTCTGCCACCGCCGCTCTCAGCTACATCCGGTCGAGGGCCCGGGAACTCGACATCGATGAGGATTTTTTTGACCACCATGACATCCACATCCACGTTCCTGCCGGAGCCACACCAAAGGACGGCCCTTCAGCGGGGGTAGCCATACTCTCCGCCCTGGTTTCGGTGGTGAAGAACAGGCCGGTCCGCGATGACATCGCCATGACCGGGGAGATCACGCTGAGGGGGGACGTGCTTCCCGTGGGAGGGATCAAGGAGAAGGTCCTGGCTGCAAGAAGGGCCGGCATCGAGACGGTTGTGCTTCCCCAACTGAACCAGAAGGATCTGGAGGAGGTGCCCGAGACTCTGCGGAAGGGTCTGACCTTCAAGTGGGTCAACCGGATGGAGGAGGTCATCGATTTTGCCTTAGGGACCGCCTCCGCTCCTGAGCTCACGCGGTGACCCTATCAAGGTTCGCGGGTGGACAGTTCCTGCCCCTTCCCCAGGAGCACGAATCACGAGCACGACTCACGAACACGAATCACGAACACGACTCACGAACACGACCTTTCCCCCCGCTTCCGCAATGTCGCTCGGAGGCAAGGGTGTTCTCCAAAAGTCAGGAGACTCCAGAGAGTACGTTTTGATTGACGAGGTTCTGTTTTTCTGGTAATAAGAGGTGCCTGTTCTTCATAATAGAGGAATGATCCACTGGGGATCGGGAAAGAGCCATACAATTTTGGGAGGAACCATGGTCAAATCTCATGACAAATCGGATCGCAAAGAGAGGCTCCGTGAGATGCTCCTGCAGAAGAGGCGGGAGATTGAGACCAGAATAGCGGACGAGGTGGGAGAGAAGATGGCGGAGGATATCGCCTCCACCTTGGGACCTGCTCTGGACGAGGGTGATCTGAGTACACTCGATGTTTCCCGGGATCTGGACTATCGGGTTCTGACCATGTACACGGAGATGCTGAAGAACGTCGACCGTGCCCTTGAGAGGCTGGAGGAAGGCACCTACGGAACCTGCGAGGAGTGTGGAAAAGAGATAAAGGAGAAGCGTCTTCAGGTTCTGCCCTTTGCCCGCTACTGTGTGGAGTGCCAGAGAGAGAAGGAGAAGGTCGCGGAGACGGACAGCGGAAGAACCTGGATGGAGAGGAGGGCTCAGGCCGAGCAGAGTCAGATGGAGACGGACGAGGATATCTAACCGAGCCTCCGACCGATGGAAAAAGATTTTTCCCCTCACATCCCTCCTGCCGGCGAGTGAATGGCCGATCGAGAACCTCTGTGCCATGCTGCCGGGTAAAGAGGCGTGAATCAACCGATCAACGGGACAGTATCCTTCCGATTATTTCCCCCTGTCAGGTAGATCTCTCCATGATTTCAAAGGAACCGGTCTAGTTGTGGGCCCCATTCGTGGGGGTTTTGAACCTGTATATCCCCCTTGGGGCCTCTCAGTTGGCTTAGATTTTGCTTATGCCAATTCGAGGTCCACCACTTCCTGATTCGCCAAGACAGAAAGGGGGAGAAGAGATGTACAGCAGATCGAAGGCCCGGCGCAACGCCATAAGCGATGCCAAAAGCAATATCCCGGGCAGGGATGATCCGAATTTCTCTCAGTTCGAGCAGGAGCTGATGGCAATTGCCAGAAACGAGGCACGCCAGGTGACGGCGGCGTACGGACCCAAGCTGGAGATTCTCAACGGAAAGCACAAGCCTCTGCTCAAGGCGTACGAGCGCATCTCCAAGGACTACGACGCACATGCCGCAAAAATCGGCAGGAGCGAACCGAGTGTGGAGCTGTCAAGGGGGAAGTACTACGTCCTGATGCTCCTCTTTGTACTGGGGGAGATCCCCATGAACTCCCTGGCCTTTGCGGTCTTCGGCGAGAGTCAGATATTCACCTGGATCATGGCCGTGGGTGTTGCCGTAGCGATTCCCTGGATCGCCCATGCCATGGGGATTCTTCTGAAGAGGTGGTCCGGCCCTTGGTGGAAGAACGCCCTGGGTGTGGGGATCCTTCTCCTTCTCACCGTGGGAGGCCTGGTTGCCATCGGCTATGTGCGGGTCCAATACCTGGGCGACCTGAGCAGAGCAGGGGCGGTCAGCAGTTTCGGAAGCAGTACGGTGATAGGTGCCGCGTTTGTGGGACTGAATCTTGTTATTCTGGCGGCGGCGACTCTCTGTTCCTATTTTGCCCACGACAAGGATCCAATGCTGGAACACCTCCATCGCAGGACGAATCAGCTCAACAAATCCATGCGGTCGATCGAAGCCAAATACAGGAAGATCCTCACCCGGCAGCAGCAGGAGATCCATCGGATCCAGCAGAAGGCCCAGGAGATCATCTTCTACTACCGGAAGATCAACCAGAGGGTTCGCCCGGATCACGAAAAACCCAAGTCATTTGAGAGGGAACACGAGCTGGGTGTCGATTTTGCACAGGAAGAACAGGGCAGGCAGATGGAGACCCTTACCACAAGGCTGCAGGCAGCGGCCAACTGATCCCTTTCATTCCTTCTCAGGAGGAAGATCCAAATGGAGAGGTCGAGACTTAGGTTATCATGGATTCTTCTTTTGTGCTTTCTCCTCTTGGTGACCGTGGGGGCCGGGAGTTCTAAAGCCTTTTTGAATTCCCACGAAGACGAAAAGGAACCCCGAGTGATTGTCGTTCTGGTCGATATGTCAGGCAGTACCAACAGTGCCAGGCGGACGGTCTACCGAGAGGCCTTTGAGAAGATCTTTCAGGACCTCAGGCAGGGGGACCGGATAATGGTCGGCACCATAACCGGCCGTTCCTTCATCGACTTCAAACCGGTGGTGGACAGTGAAATCCCGAAAAAATCGATTTGGGTCAACCGGATTCAGTTCGAACAGAAGCTGACCAACACCAGGGAAGAGATCCGGAGGGAGGTGGAGAAGCTGCTCTCCCGCAAGAGGGGCACCCCGCGGACAGAGATCCTCAATTCCCTGAATATAGCCGACACCATTTTCCATGACGAAAAGCGCAAGAAGATCCTGGTGATTTTGTCGGACATGATTCAGGACTCCAAGGAGTACAACTTTTCCACTGTCAAGGTCACGGATGACTACATCTACCGCGTGATTCGACGCCGGCAGGAGCTGAATCTCATTCCGGATCTCTCAGGGGTCAAGGTCTACGTGGCCGGAGCGAGTGCATCCGATTCAAAGAAGTTCCGGTCTGTAGAGAGATTCTGGGCCAGATATTTTGAAAAGGCGGGTGCCGATTTTTCCCACCATCGCTACGGCCACTCTCTCATCAGCTTTGAAGGGCGGTTCTGAGCATCCCTCTCCCCCCAGTGGGCCCTTTTGCGGATCATGAGTCCGAGGAACCAGCCACGCGGGGCCCCTCTACCGCTGCCCTGCCCTTCCCCACGAACACGACTCACGAACACGAAACACGAACACGAAACACGAACACGACCTTTCCCCCCGCTTCCGCAATGTCGCTCGGAGGCAAGGGTGTTCTCCAAAAGTCAGGAACTCCGGAAAGATTTTGCTTGACATGGGGTGGAGAAGCATGATACCAAGTCTGCTTGTTACCGTTTTCACAATCTCGGTCTACTCCGCTTTTCCCCCTTCCAAAGGCCGAGAGGGATCATCCATAGGTACCCCGGCCCCAACGGTGCCTTTTCGCTTTGGTTTTCCACACTCTCTTTGAAAGGAGGTGTTTGGTTTTCTCGCTGGACAGACCGTTTCTAGACAATCCAAGAGAAAGGAAGGTGAAAACAGACGATGAAAGTGACCCGCAGGACCTTTTTGAAGATCTCCGGTGCTGCAGCAGCAGGGATGGCGGCCGGGAGCCTGGGTTTTGATCTCTCACCTATTGAGGCTTATGCTGCCACCCTCCGCAAAGATCTGAAGGCGGCAAAGGAGAGTGCAACCATCTGCTGTTACTGTGCGGTTGGGTGCGGGGCTCTCGTCAACTCCGTCAATGGGAAGGTAATCAACATCGAAGGTGATCCAGACCATCCTATCAGTGAGGGTTCCCTCTGCAGCAAGGGATCTGCCCTTATCCAGTTGTCGGCGAACAATCCGAAGCGCCTGCAAAGGCCCATGTATCGGGCCCCTTATGCCACGGAGTGGCAAGAGGTATCCTGGGACTGGGCATTGGACGAGATCGCCAAGCGGATCAAGAAGAGCCGGGACGGGAGTTTCGTGGCGAAGAATGCCAAGGGACAGGTGGTCAATAGGACCAACGGCATCGCCTCGGTGGGCAGCGCGGCTATGGATAACGAGGAATGCTATATCTACCAGAAGTTCCTCCGTGCCCTGGGCCTGGTGTATATCGAACATCAGGCACGGATCTGACACTCCGCTACGGTAGCGGCTCTGGCAGAGTCGTTCGGTAGAGGAGCTATGACGAACCACTGGACCGATATTCAGAATGCGGATGTGATTCTCGTCATGGGCAGCAACGCCGCCGAGAATCACCCTGTCTCGTTCAAGTGGGTGACGAGGGCGGTGGAGAGGGGTGCCACCCTGATAAACGTGGACCCGCGATTCACCCGGACCTCCTCAAAGGCCCACCTCTACGCGCCTATCCGGTCCGGCTCGGATATCGCCTTCCTGGGCGGGATGATAAACTACATCGTCCAGAACAGGCTTTTCAATGAGAAGTACATGGAGCTCTATACGAATGCGACCTTTCTGGTCGACCCGGCTTTTAAGACGGCCGGCGAGCTCGACGGCCTCTTTTCCGGGTACGACCCAAAGAGACGGAGGTACGACAAGAAAAGTTGGGCCTTTCAGAGGGATGCCAGGGGTATCATCAAGAAGGATCCCACCATGCAGGATCCTCACTGCGTCTTTCAACTGCTGAAGAAGCAGTACTCCCGGTATACACCGGAGCTGGTCTCTGAGATTACGGGCACCCCCAAGGAGACGATGCTCAGAATCTGGGAGACCTATGCCTCTACGGGCAGGACCGGCAGGGCGGGGACCATCATGTACGCCATGGGCTGGACTCAGCATACTGTGGGCGTGCAGAACATTCGGGCCATGGCCATCATCCAGTTGATCCTGGGCAACATGGGTGTGGCTGGCGGCGGGGTGAACGCCCTGCGAGGGGAATCAAACGTGCAGGGATCCACGGACCACTGCCTGCTTTTCCACATTCTGCCGGGATACCTGAAGACTCCCCGGGCCTCGCTGCCCACCCTGAAGGCATACAACGAAAAATTCACCCCCAAGACGTCCGATCCCAAGAGCGCCAACTGGTGGGGCAACTACCCCAAATACTCGGTCAGCCTTCTGAAGGCCTTTTTCGGGGACAACGCGACCAGGGAGAACGACTTTGGTTACTCGTGGCTTCCCAAGCTGGATGACGGGGAGAACTACTCCTGGCTGATGCTTTTCGATGAGATGTACAAGGGGAAGTTCTCGGGTTTCTTCGCCTGGGGCCAGAATCCAGCCTGCAGCGGTGCCAATGCCCAGAAGAACAGGATCGCCATGGCCAAACTCGACTGGATGGTCACCGTAAACATCTTTCCCAGCGAGACCTCTGAGTTCTGGAGGGGACCGGGTATGCGGCCGAGAAACATCAAGACCGAGGTTTTCCGGCTCCCCTGTGCGGTCTCTTTCGAGAAAGAGGGAAGCATCACCAACAGCGGCCGCTGGATGCAGTGGCGTTACAGGGGTGGTGACTCTCCGGGCAAGGCCCTCCCGGACAGCGAGATCATCAACGAGCTTTTCCACCGGGTAAGGGGACTCTACCAGAAGGAAGGCGGTGTCTTTGCCGAGCCTATCCTCAATCTCTGGTGGGACTACGGCTACCCCAAAGTGGACGTGCACAAGGTGGCAAGAGAGGTGAACGGCTACTTTTTGGAAGACACGACCGTCAAGGGTAAGACCTTCCGCAAGGGAACCCTTGTTCCGAGCTTTGCATTTCTCAAGGCAGACGGCTCCACCTGTTCAGGTAACTGGCTCTACTGCAACAGCTATACGGAAAAGGGAAATATGGCAGCCCGCCGAGGGACAAGGGACGCTCCCAACCGTATCGGCCTCTATCCCGAGTGGTCTTGGGCATGGCCGGTCAACAGACGGGTTCTTTACAACCGGGCCTCCGTCGACGAGAACGGCCAACCATGGGACAAGGACCAGTGGGTCATCAAGTGGGAGAATGGCAGGTGGATCGGCGACGTGCCCGACGGCGGCTGGCCCCCACTGTCGAACAAGGCGAAGACAAGGTATGCCTTCATCATGAAACCCGAGGGCTATGCACGGATCTTCGGTCCGGGCCGGGCGGACGGGCCATTTCCAGAGCACTACGAGCCCTACGAGTGTCCCATCGAGAAGAACCCGCTGAGCGGCCAGAAGATCAATCCGACCATAAGAATAATTTCGCCCGCGACCAACACGCCCCTCGATGTCGCCTTTTCCTGCGACCCGAGATACCCCATCGTGGCGACGACCTATCGCATGACCGAGCACTGGCAGACGGGGGTCATGACACGCCATTGCCCATGGCTTCTCGAGGCACAGCCGCAGCAGTGGGTGGAGATAAGCAAAGAACTGGCCAAGCTCAAGGGCATCCGGAACGGGGACCTGTGCGTGGTTCGTTCCGCCCGGGGCGAGGTGGAAGCCGTGGCGATTGTCACGGTGCGGTTCAAGCCCTTCAATATCGCCGGGCAGGTGATCCACCAGATCGGTCTGCCCTGGTGTTTCGGCTGGCTGACGCCGCGCAACGGAGGTGACAGCACCAACCTCCTCACGCCGTCCATCGGAGACGCGAATACCATGATCCCTGAGACAAAGGCTTTCATGGTCAATATCGTTAGGAAGGGGGTGTAGTCTGATGGGAAAATACGCTGCTCTAGTGGACACGTCCAGGTGCACAGCCTGTCGAGGGTGTCAGATCGCCTGCAAGCAGTGGAATGAAAACCCGGCTGAAAAAACCAGGCAGGTCGGCACCTACCAGAACCCCCCGGACCTCTCCAACCTGACCTATACCATCATCCGATTCAAGGAACAGGCGGCGGGTGGAAAGGTGGCGTGGAATTTCTTCAAGGATCAGTGCCGCCACTGTCTCGAGCCTCCGTGCAAGGATGTTGCGGACAGCATGGTCCGTGGGGCGATTCTCCAGGATACCAGCGGGGCCGTGATTTACACGGAGAAAACGAAAGACTGCGATTTCGGTGAGATCCGGGAGGCCTGTCCCTACGACATACCACGGCAGGACCCGGCGACGGGTGTACTATACAAGTGTACGTTCTGCAACGACCGGATCGACAACGGCATGGTTCCGGTTTGCATCAAGGCCTGTCCCACGGGGGCCCTGCAGTTCGGACTCAGGAAGGAGATCCTGAAGAGGGCAGAGACGCGGCTGAGAGAGTTGAAAAAGAGCCACCCTGCGGCGCGGATCCTCGACCGTGATGAGGTTAGCTGGATCTACATTCTCCATCAGCCTGAGGCTGAATTCCAGATGAGCCGGAAGGAGCGAAGCCCCTCTGTCCGGTATGCCCTGAGGTCGCTTTTCAAACCTCTTGGGATCCTCGCCATGGGCGCCGCCGTTGTGGGCCAGGTCTCCAGAGATAGAGAATAGGAGAGGAACCCGAAAGGGAGCAGGAGCGCTCTGCTCTTGTCTTCCCCGGGTGGATCCTGTATCATGAGGCTTGTTTCGGGAGAAGCAAGCCTCTTTTGTTGTGACCGAATCGGCCCTTCAGCGGGGTGGAACTCCTTGTTTTGGAGTTCGAGGTGAATTCAGATATAATTATGAGGCGAATCCAGAGCACGGGTGAGAATCGGAATGCCAAGGGGATCTACAGAGGATCTAACGGCCTTGGACGAAAGGGTGAAAGCCCTGGTGGCCATGAGGCCGAGCCACGCTGAACTCTTGGAGTTTTGCGGGGCATTGTTGAAGGAACAGCTCAAGGCCAGGAAGAGGCTTCACGGAGAGGCTTTCTCGGCAGACATAGAAGGGGAGTTCCAGGAGGGGGAAACCCCTCCCCTCCTCTTTGGAAAGGAGATCCCCTTGGAGCTTGAGAGCGCAAAGGGGCTCTTCCGCTCTCTCCGCGGACTCGCAAAGAAGCAGAACCGAGTCCTCCGGAAATCCGTGGATGAGATCGACAAGGCCATGAGGACCAGGAGGATCGATTTGGGCAGGCTCTTGGGAGAGATGACGCTCAGCCAAACTCCATACACCGATGAGGTCTCGTCGTCCCTTGGGTTGAGCCGGGATGTGCTTGTCTTCCTGGCGCGAGCGAGTATCCAGCCCTTCATGGAAGAGCTGGCCCTCCACCTGGCGGCCGGGCAAGACCACCGGGATTGGAGGAAGGGAATCTGCCCCATCTGCGGGTCCCCTCCTATCATGTCGGAGCTTTCCGGCGAGGAGGGCAGGAGGATGTGGATCTGCTCTCTCTGCGGATACAGGTGGCGGGGGCTCCGTCTGGGGTGCCCCTTTTGCGGGAGGGAGGATCCTCAGGCCCACAGGTACCTCTTTGTTGAAGGGGATGACACGGTCAGAGTCGATGTCTGTGACGAGTGCGGCCGGTACATCAAGACTCTCGATTCGAGTAAGATGGACCGTAAGGTATTTCCGCTCTTGGAATACGTGGGAACCCTTCATCTCGATGTGCTGGCCCAAAAGGAGGGATATCAGAGAGGCTCGATGCCCTTTCTGGAGATCGGATAGTGATCCCATTGCCGTGGAAGGGCCGGCAGGAGGTGGATGCCCGAGAAAGACCGCCGAGAGCTCGTGGCATAGGTAGGTTACGGAGATGGTTAACCAGAGGGTGTGGTCTTCCAAGGAGAGGAACCTATGAAGCGGCTGCTTGTCTTGATCATCGCGGTTTTTCCCCTGTTCCTGTTTCTGACGGCGCACGCCCAGGCCCGCCGGGGATCAGTGGAGTTTGCCATCGTTTACAGCAGCGATATCATCGGGCAGGTTGAGCCCTGCCCTACTTGAGGCCATAAGAAGATCGGCGGCCTGGTCAGGCGCGCGACGGTGATCAAGAAGTGGAAGGGAGAACCGAAGACTCTCCTCATCTTGGATGGGGGAGGTCTCTTCTTTCCGCCCCTGGCAAGACCTCCATCAGAGGGCCGGAAGACCGTTTTGAACCTCAAGGCGAGGGCCGTGGTTGCAGCTTTCAACAACATCGGGTGCGACGCCGTCACCATCGGCGAGAACGACCTCCTCTTCGGTAAGAAAGAGCTTCTTGAAATCATGAAGGGGGCCGAGTTTCCTGCGGTGAGTTCGAATCTGGTCGATGCGAGGTCAGGGGCGGAGCTTTTCGAACCATACATCATAAAACGGGTCGACGGCTTGAGGGTGGGTATATTCGGACTCTTCCCCGAGATTCAAGGGGGGGAGGGAGATCGGTTCAGAGGACTCGCCGTTCTCGACCCTTTCAGGACTGCACGGCGGATGGTCTCGACCCTCACGGAGAAGACCGATTTTGTCATCCTATTGAGCCATCTGGGGTACACGAGGGATCTCGAACTGGCCAGGAAGGTTGGAGGTATCAATGTGATCGTGGGGGGACGCTCGGGCATCAATCTCAGCTATCCCCGAATAATCGGCAGGACGATGGTCCTTCATGTCGGCAAGAAAGGTCGGTATCTCGGCAGGGTGGACATCGCCCTTCGTGATCCCTCTCGTCCCTTTGTCAATGTTACGACGAGGGCTATGCTCAGGGACCGACTCCAGCACATCGAGACCCAGCTGAAAGCCCTGGCCAGACAGCCCCTCCAGAATCCTGCCGAGACAAGGAGGAGAAGGGAGGTCCTTGAAAGCCGGAGAGTGGAGACCGAAAGGATAATCGGCCTCTATCAGGGTTACAACGAGATAAGAAACCGGATCGTCCCCCTGGTCGACAGCGTTCCTGGAGATGCCGAGTGCGGAGAGATTTTGAAGCCCTATCTCGAGCAGATATCAGCGGCTGAGAAGGCATCCTCACCCAGAGCAGCCAGGTCCGAGGGGGCGGCAGGGAACAAATCTGAGTGAGAGGGGATCGGGCCTGCCCTCTTGCCGGTGGATTAGGGATTGTTTCTCGTGAGTTCAAAGCTCGACCTCGTTCTTCTCCATCCTCCCAGCCTTTACGATTTCAGGAAGATACCCGTCATGCCCGGCCCCATCAGCGACGTTGTCCCTTCCACCCCTATTTTCGAGTTCTATCCAATAGGGTTTGTCAGCCTTTCGGAATACCTGGAGAGGCACGGGTTTCGGGTCCGCATCGTCAATGTGGCGCTTAGAATGCTGAAGCGTCAGCATTTTGACGCCGAAAAGCTCATCACCTCCCTGAACCCGAGGCTCTTCGGGCTCGACCTTCACTGGATGGCCCACGTGCAGGGCGCCCTGGCCCTGGCGCAGGTGGCAAAGCACCATCACCCCCACGTTATCCCCAGATAGATTTTGTTGCCCGGGGCGATTCGACGGAGGAGCCCCTCCGCTGCCTGCTGGACGCTCTCAAGGGAGGGGGAGACCTGGCGGGGGTGCCCAATCTCTCCTGGAGGGACCGGAACGGCGAGGTCCGCGTCAATCCCCTGTCATATGTTCCCGACAATCTCGATAACATTACCATCGATTACCGTCACGTCATGAAAAAGGTGGTTCGCTATCTCGACCCCTTCGGGTATGAACCCTTTTTCAACTGGTTCACCTACCCCGTGACGGCGGTCTTCACCTGCCGCGGTTGTGTCCACGGGTGCAGGACATGTGGGGGGTCGGCGGATACATACAGGGCCGTGGCATGCCGCAAGGGGGTGGCCTATCGTTCCCCCCGGCTGCTGGCTCGGGATATCTTCGATAGTATGGACCATCTCAATGCTCCGGTCATGATAATCGGCGACATATTCCAGGCGGGCAGGGAATATGGGTTTGAGCTCCTCTCAGCACTGAAGCAGAGAAGGATAAAGAATCACATAGCCTTTGAGTTCTTCAGGCCTCCTTCCAGGGGAAAGCTCGAGAGGATTGCCGAGGTGGTTCCCAATTTCAACATCGAGATCTCCCCGGAATCACACGACGAAGAGATCCGGAGGCGTTTCGGGAGAAAGTACGACAATGGATCCCTGGAAAGGATGATCGAAGACGCCTTGGATCTCGGCTGCAGGCGTATAGATCTGTTCTTCATGACAGGACTTCCCGGCCAGACCTATGGGTCTGTTCTGGATACGGTTGAGTACTGCCGGAATCTCCTGGAACGGTTTGGAGCGGGGCACAGGCTCATCCCCTTCGTTTCGCCCATGGCGCCCTTTCTCGATCCGGGGAGCATGGTGTTTGAGAACCCCGAAAAGTTCGGATACAGGCTCTACTACAGGACTGCAGAGGAGCACAGGCAGGCTCTTATGTCTCCGAGTTGGAAGTACATGCTCAACTACGAGACGGAATGGATGACCAGGGACGAGATTGTTTACAGTACCTATGAGGCGGCTCTCAGATTGAACCGCATCAAGGCGCGTTACGGTCTTGTGGGCCAGGACAAGGCCCGCGTTATAGAAGAAAGAATCCAGCAGGCCGTTCAGCTGATGCACGAGATCGACCGGGTTGTGGAGAGGACAAAGCCCGAGGACCGGGAAGGAGAGCTCCGGAGACTCGCGGTCCGCTTCGGGTCTCTGGGTACGGCTACCCTTTGCGGGAAGGATGAGCTCCAGTGGCCTACCCGCTTCATTCGGATGAACTGGTTTAAGATTCTCAGGACCCTTCTGACACCGACCCGTCCAAACATCACGGAGCAGGAAGGAACGCGTGGAGGATAGACGAGCACTCCTGAGCCGAATCCCCAAGGTGGACGAGATTCTCGCCGATCCACGAGTGTCTGGGTGGGTTGCCGAATATTCTCGGGGCGTCGTTGTGCAGGCGGTCCGTTTTGCCCTGGAGAGCGTTCGGCAGAGGATTCTGACTTCTCCTGAACCTGGGTGGATTGGTGGGGCCAGGTTCTCCGTGGAGGAACTCATGCCCTATCTGAGAGAGGCCATGGAGCGGCAGGTGGCAAGACGGCTGAGCCGGGTGGTCAACGCAACAGGCGTGGTGATCCATACCAACCTGGGGAGGTCTCTTCTCTGTTCGGATGCCGTCGCCCACCTGGAGGAAGTCTCCCGTTGTTTTTCAAACCTCGAATACGATCTGGAAAAGGGAGAGCGTGGGTCTCGCTATGTTCATGTGGACGAGCTCCTGTGTAACCTCACCGGAGCCGAGGCCAGCCTGGTGGTGAACAACAATGCCGCCGCTGTCCTGCTGGTCCTCAACACGCTGGCCGAGGGGAAAGAGGTGATCGTCTCCCGGGGCCAACTGGTTGAAATCGGAGGGGCCTTCAGGATCCCTGACGTAATGCGTCGCAGCGGGGCCCGCCTGGTAGAGGTGGGGACAACGAACCGGACCCATATCGAGGACTACCATAGGGCCATCGGGCAGGAGACGGCTCTTCTTCTGAAGGTTCATACGAGTAATTTCAGGATCGTGGGGTTCACCTCCGAGGTCGCCGGAAGGGATCTGGTCGATCTGGGGAGGGAGCGGGGAATCCCCGTGATGGAGGACCTGGGCAGCGGCTGTTTCGTGGATCTCGCCCGGTACGGCCTCGGGGCAGAACCCATGGTTCAGGATTCTTTGGAAACAGGTATCGATGTCGTCACCTTCAGCGGCGATAAACTCCTGGGCGGTCCCCAGGCGGGCATCATCCTGGGAAGGAAAGAGGTCATCCGGCGGGTGCGGGCCAACCCTCTCAACCGTGCTCTTCGCATCGACAAGCTCACCCTGGCCGCCCTGGAGTCGACTCTCCGCCTCTACCTGGACAGGGAGAGGGCTCTCGCGGAGATCCCCACTCTGGCCATGCTGACCGTGTCTCCAAAGGAACTGAACCGGAAAGCCCGGAGCCTCCAGAGGAAGATCCGTTCGAGATTGGGAGGGGCCGTTGAAACCGCGGTCCGGAACGAGACCTCTCAGGTCGGGGGTGGAGCCTGTCCACTCGAAGAACTACCGACCCGGGTCGTCTCTGTTCGATCCGAGACGTTCTCATCCAGCCAGTTGGAAGAGAGGCTGAGGCGGCACCGGCCGCCGGTCATCGCCCGGATTCGACGGGATGAACTCCTCCTCGATCTCAGGACTATCCGAGAGGAAGAGTTTCCCGTCCTCGTGGACGCCCTGGTCGAGGCGGTGGGGCAAGGGGGCTGAAGGTTTCCATGGAGAGGTCCCTGGCTTTTCAGGTCTCCCAGGAGGAGATGGGCAGGCGGCTGGACCGATTTCTTCAACAGCAGGGTCTCTCTCTGTCACGATCCCGCATAAAACAGTTGATCGAGGCCGGGCTTGTCCTGGTCAATGACCGGCGTGTAAAGGCAGGGACCAGGGTCAAGCCTGGAGACCGAGTAGCCTGCATGTTGCCCGCTCCACGTCCCTTGGAGGCGAAACCCGAAGAGATCCCCCTGGACATTCTCTACGAAGACAGCGACATCGTCGTGGTTAACAAGGCCCCCGGCATGGTGGTCCACCCGGCCCCGAGGGTCTTTTCAGGGACGTTGGTCAATGCCCTGCTCTTTCACTGTGAGGATCTGTCGGGCATCAACGGGGTGCTCCGGCCGGGAATAGTCCACCGTCTCGACCGTCATACTTCGGGTGTGATCGTTGCGGCGAAAAACGATTCGGCCCATGAATCGCTGGCCCGGCAGTTCAAGGGCCGCCTGGTGGAGAAGCGTTACCTCGCGGTGGTCTGTGGGCATCCTTCCGAGCAGGAGGGGCTCATCACGGCTTCCCTGGGGAGGCATCCCAGCAAGAGAGGGATCTTTTCCATTCACACCCGGAAGCCGAGAGACGCTCTGACCAGGTGGAGGGTTGTCGAGGTCCTGAGGTACTTCACGGTCCTCGAGATTTTTCCCAGGACCGGCCGGACCCATCAGATCCGGGTCCATCTCTCTTCTACGGGCCATCCTATTCTGGGGGATCCTGTCTACTGCCGGAAGAGGTATCTGAGGCGGATCGAGGATCCAGAGATCAGAAAGATCGCAGAGGGGGTTCGCAGGCAGGCGCTCCATGCCTCCCGCCTCCGTATCTTCCATCCCCGGAGCGGAGAGCCCATGGAGTTCCATGCCCCTCTGGCCCGCGATATGGAAGAACTCATCGAAGCCCTGAGGGGTTAGGCGCCTCCTGGTGGGCTGCGCTCCCTCGAGGCTCGGGAGCCTGCCTCTTCTGTTGAAAGAGCACAGGGGATAGCTAGGACCCATGGCCAGAAGATGCGGTATCTCTTCCCTCCGGACCGGAGGGGGACTTGGTTTTTTCAGGGCGGCCCATTTCGAGGCCACGGGTCTGGTCGTTCATGCCTTTTCGACCCGGCAGGGCGGAGTCAGCCCGGCTCCCTTTGATTCCCTAAATCTCGGCATGAGCAGTGGAGAAAAAGAGGCAAATGTCAAGAAAAACCGGGAGATTCTCACCCGGGCATTCGGGTTTTCCTCTCGGGCCCTGGTTACGGCCCGCCAGATACACGGAGACGATATCCTGGTGATCGACTCTGCCTCTCCAGAAGGCTTTGCAGGAGCCCCCTGTGATGCCATGGTTACCGACAGGCCGGGTGTTGCCGTCGCCGTGCTGACCGCCGACTGCCTGCCCCTTCTTCTCCTTGATCCGGTCCATCGGACGGTTGCGGCGGTCCACCTGGGGTGGAAAGGGACGGCTCTCAACCTCTGCGGGAAGACCGTCGGTCTGCTCAGGGAAAGATTCGGCGCGCGCCCCGAGTGTCTTCTGGCTGCGGTGGGGCCCTCCATCGGCCCATGCTGTTATGAGGTAGACGAATCATTGCGGTCCTCCTTCACATTGGAGGAGCACCGCTGGGACCACTGGGCTAGGCCTTCGGGTTCGGGCCGGTGGAAGCTAGATCTCCAGAGGGCCAATATCGACCTCATGACGGACTCCGGCATTTTGGAGGGAAACATTGTATGGTTCGATATCTGTACGCGGTGCAGAGAGGACCTCTTCTTTTCGTATCGGAGGGACGGGGAGATGACAGGGAGGCAGATGGCCTTTATTATGTTGAAATAAGATGGTATATTAAGGTTTCCTCGGGCCGAGCCCGGGGGCAGTGGGAGGCGGTGATGTACGTTGTGGCGAATTTTCTCTTTGCCGTTGCCAAGATTCTCGACGTGGTTCTGAGCATCTACATGTGGATCATCATTGCCAGAGCCGTACTCTCCTGGGTGAGCCCTGATCCGAGGAATCCGATCGTCAGCACCCTCTCCAGGCTCACCGATCCGGTTCTGTGGCGGATCCGCAGATTCCTACCCGTCAGGGGTGTCGGAATCGATGTCTCCCCGATCATCGCGATTCTGGCCATCATATTCCTGCGTTATTTCCTGGTGGCCACTCTCTTCGATATTGCCAAGCACCTCTAGTCTTTCCGGAAAAAAGGCGGGCACTCTGGAAAAGCCTCCAGGCAGAAGGAGATGGTGAGCGGAGGACTATCTTTCAGCGGGTTTCCCTGTGGCAGACCCACCGGGCTCTTGACCGGCGAATAGACTCCTCGCCATGAAACGACCGAACTCGTAAGCCAGATGGAGACGCTTCTCACTCCGGTCCAGGGTTTGGGGAAACTCCTTCCAAAAATCCACTGTCTCTCCGATAGGATAGCGATCCTTGATCCCCTCGCGAAAGGGCCTCCACATGGCCGGATCCGGGTGGATGACCCTTATCCTAATAGAACGGCGCCGCATGAGGAAGGCGTAATGGTCGCCCAGGGCGTTCTTGAAGATCTCCTCCAGTGCTGCCCTTTTACGGGAGGGGAGGGTTTCGAACGACTCGCGAATCTGGAAAAGAGCGTCTCGGAGTTGGAAAATCCCAAACCCCTGCCTTTCGATCTGGGTTGAGAGGATGTGTTCCACCCGGACACCGATGTCAACGAGGCCTTTGAACTCCCGGGAGGTCGGTTCCGTTTCCAAGGGGGCAGTAGTGATTACGATGACCTCTGAGAGAGGAACCCGGTGAGATTCGGCCACTTCAAGGGCATCCTCAATAGGGGTCACCTGGTTTATCCCTCCGTCTATCCATTGGTTGGACCCATCGTAGGGGAAGCGGCCAGGGCTAAAGACGATAGGGATGGCGGTGCTGGCAAGGACGATTTCGGTGGTATAAGGGGCCAGAGTCTTATCGCCGGGATCCAGGGCGTAGTATTTCCCGGTTTGGAGAGAGACCACACCTATTCTCAGGTGGGTTCCCGTCTTGCTCAGGTTCTCCTGAAGCTCTCGAGCGTTCTCGTCGATTGTCTCGCGGAGTTTGGTATTGTCCTGGATGCCGTCTATCTCCCCCAGCCTGTGGTAGAGGATCCCCCCTGGGAGAACAGCGCCGAGGACCTTGGCGGCAAGGGTGAAACGATCCTGGATGATCTCGAGGCCTGTTTCGGCTTGGCGGATCCAGAGCGCCTTCAGCCTCTCGAAGTAGTCGGCCCCCTGGGCCACCATCATGGCGTTGAGAGCCCCAACGGAGACGCCGCAGACGATCCTGAACCACTCTTTCCTCTCGCTGACAAGATATTCCAGAGCCCCCACCTGAAAAATGCCCTTGGTTCCTCCCCCTGAAAGGACCAGGGCCTTCTCCCCAGCAGCCGGAACGGACAAGGATCTCTTCCGAGTCAGGGTGGAAACCAACCGTGCCCATCGGGATCCAACTCCCATAGGATCACTCTCCTCCTGCGTGGGGCCTCGTCATTCTCCTTTTCGACGGCAGAGTCACGATCCAGTATACCAGATGAGTGACTCCAGACAAAGGCCCGGAAAGGGGAAGGCAAGGCAAGATCAAGGTCAAGGGCGGGTGGAGGGGAGGTATCTCTCCTCGAGGCGGCCCGGAAATGGCTGTCTATTGAAGCCTCCCTATTTCGGGTGCTCTCCGAGCAACTTCCAGGACGAGTGCGACGGTGTGTTCCAGGTCGGTGAGGGCCAGCACGCTGCTCGGCGAATGTATATAACGGCACGGGACCGAGATGACACCTGTCAGGACGCCGCCCCTGCTCAGATGGATAGCCCCTGCGTCGGTGGCGCCGGACAGGGGGATTTTGTGTTGCCAGGGGATACCGAGTCGGACAGCGGCCTCTTCCATGAACCGCACGAGGGCGGGGTTCACTATGATCGACCTGTCGGCTACCGAGATGGCCGGACCGTGACAGAGCCGTGCCGGGCATTTATGGGCGGGTGTACCGGGTGTGTCGGCGGCTGTGGTTCCCTCAACGACCAGGGCGAGATCGGGTTGAATCGTGTAGCCGGCGGTCTTTGCTCCTCGTAGGCCGACCTCCTCGCCCACGGCGAAATTGGCGACCACTGTGAAATCCGGACGATTCTCCGAGAAATACTCCAGGCATCGGATCAGGACCGCACAGCCGACCCGGTCATCTAGCGCTTTTCCCATGACCCGGTTGCCCTCCAAGGCATGGAAGGGGTATGCCAGGGTCGCCGGGGTCCCCGGTCCGATTCCCATTGCCCTCACTGCTTCCTTCGATTCTGCTCCTACATCGATAAACAGGTCTTCGACCTTCCAGGGTTGTTTCTCCTCTTCCGGCCTTTGAAGGTGAGGCGGCAGGGCCCCGATCACACCGCGAAACCCCCGCTCCCCGGCCGGTCTGATCTCCACCTGTTGGCCCGGGAGAACCCTGGGATCCCATCCTCCGATCAGGGCGAACCGGAGAAACCCGCCTTCCTCCACATGGCTGACCATGAGCCCGATTTCATCCATGTGGGCATCCAGCATGAGCGTGAAGTCCCGGTCTGGATTGATCCAGGCGGTGAGGTTCCCCAGCACGTCGGTCTCGGTCCTGTCCGCAAGTGGCCTGACTGTTTGGGATATCCAATTACGGACCTCGTTTTCGAATCCCGACACGCCGAACCGGCTGCAGAGTTGTTCGAGGAGCTCAAGGTTGGTCACTCGCAGACCTCCCCCATCTACGGCCTTTCAATGCCCTGGGATTGCTCCCTCTTGCAGACCGAAGAACCCAGGACATCAACTCGAAGGGGCGTGGTGGAGAACCCCTGGAAACCGGTTGAGGATGTACTCAACCGATTCATCAGACCGCTTGACCCTGAGAAGGGCTTCTATCTCCAAGAGTTGATCCGGAGAAAGATTCTCTCCGTTCAGGTCGACTCCGTAGCGGTCCCTGATTTTCCGGAGGAGAATCGCCTTGGCCTGTTTCTGGTAGGAGAGGTAATCTGGATCAGATGGGCTCTTGAAAACCTTTCCCCCGTACTCGGCAGCGAGTCTCGAGACCTGCTGCGAACCCGCCCGGGGAGGGCAGGCGATCAGACCCAGCAACGAGACAAGGGCGATGAGAACAAGGGTTCTTTTCATAGCGGAACGCGCCTCCTGATTGGGGTTTTATCCTCTCTCATGATACCCGTCTTCCACGGATCTCTCCATGTATCCATCGTCCATTCGATGGGAGAACTTTACCTCACATGAGGGCGAGACACTGTTTGAGAAGTGATTGGAGCTTGCGGCCCCCTCCGGTTTCGAGTCTCAGGAGCTTCAACCCGTGTCTGTATCCCCGTGCCTCCCTCTCCTCGCTGTTCCAGATGACCACGGCGAGGAGCTTCAGACTCGAAAACCTGTGATCGTCCCTGTAATAGAGTTCGAGGATGATCTCATTGCCCTCGGGGATCCTCTCCTCAAGATGGATGCAGAGGCCGCCGGCTCCGGCGTTTTCCGCGATTCCCACCTGTGACGGTCCTCTCTTGCCCTGCTTCAGTGGCCAGCAGTCAAAGGGGATGTCGCCGAAATACCTTCTGTGCTTTCTCCTCTCACACACGCGGTGTTCGAAACCGGTGCCCTTCTGGTCGATCATGGTCGATACCTCTTGGGATTGGGAGATAGAAGCAACCCGCCTTCTACTATGCAAGCATATTTTGTGCCAGAGTCTCCTTTTTGTGCCAACTGGTGCAAAACGAGAAAAGGATTATATCGAAATCATGTCTCCACTGGATCCGTGATCCTGGCGGACGGAACAACACCCGGTGAGCCCGAAGATGTCCCCGGAAAACCGGACCGCAACCGAAAGCCCCTCAGGCACCGGGAACTCCTCGAGGCCCTACGCCTTTTGGGGGGATCGCCCGTTGGATATGATAGGCACATGGGTAATCCTCCACCTCTGGTGGGTCTGATCGGTTTTCGATCGCTTTTTCCCGGCTGAAGGTCAGAAATCACCCAAGAAAGCCCGGTCCGCAGATGACTCGAGGGGCCGGGCTGCATCAAGATCGGAGCCGGCCTATCGGGTCTGGACGTGGGACCGGAGAGGTCTCCTTTCCAAGCGCCCCTGGCTCTGGAATTATGACCACGACAGGGCAACCGGTTTGACGGGCTGAACGGTTTGATTCTATAATATGTATGAACATGGCATAGATAGGGAGGATCACATGTGGGAATATACCGACAAGGTGAAGGATCATTTTCTCAACCCAAGGAACGTGGGGGAGGTGGAGAACGCGGACGGAGTGGGAGAGGTCGGTTCATTGGCCTGCGGGGACGCTCTGCGCTTGACCTTCAAGCTTGATGAGAACAAGAGGATCAAAGAGGCGAAATTCAAGACCTTCGGGTGTGCGAGTGCCATTGCCTCGTCTTCTGCCCTGACAGAGATAGTCAAGGGCATGACTCTGGAGGAAGCGGAGAAGGTGACCAACCAGGATATCGCGGGTTACCTGGGCGGGCTTCCAGAGGAGAAGATGCACTGCTCGGTGATGGGCCGGGAGGCACTCGAGGCTGCCATTGCAAACTACCGCGGGGAGGAGCAGAAGAAACAGGAGTTCGAGATCGTCTGTAAGTGCTTCGGCATCACAGACAAGGAGATTGAGCGGGCAATCCGGGAGAACAACCTCACCACAAGGGAACAGGTGACTCACTACACAAAAGCCGGCGGCGGGTGCCAGGCTTGCCATCCCAAGATCGAGGCCATCCTGGAGAAGGTGTGGGGGAGGGAGAAGAAGCCTGCTGCACCGGTTCCTCCGCCAGGCAGGAAACTGACCAACCTCCAGAAAATAAGACTCGTGGAGGAAACGCTGCAGCGGGAGATCATCCCACCTATGAGGGCCGATGGGGGTGATCTGGAACTGGTAGATATCGATGGAAACACGGTCTATGTGGCCCTGCGGGGGACCTGTTCGTTCTGCCCGAGTTCCGAGTTCACCTTGAAGAAATACGTGGAGAGCAAGCTCCGCGAGTTTGTGGGTCCTGATATTGTGGTCAAGGAGGTCAAACCATGAGAACGGTCTATCTGGACAACAATGCGACCACCAGGGTAGCCCCTGAGGTTGTGGAGGCCATGCTTCCCTATTTCAGTGAACTCTATGGCAATCCTTCAAGCATGCATTTCTTCGGGGGACAGGTGGCCAGGAAGATCGCCGAGGCGAGGGAACGGGTTGCAGCGCTCCTGAATGCAGATCCCTCTGAGATTGTCTTTACCAGCTGCGGTACGGAGAGCGACAATGCGGCGATTCGGGGAACTCTGGAGTCCTACCCCGAGAAGAACCACGTGATAACCACCAGGGTGGAGCACCCGGCCGTTCTCAACGTGGGCCAGTATCTGAGAGCCAGGGGATACCGCGTGACAGAGCTCGGAGTGGACCGGATGGGCCGGCTCGATCTCGATGAACTCCGTGACGCCATCGACGAGCAGACCGCTCTGGTCACTATCCTCTATGCAAACAACGAAACAGGGGTGATTTTCCCCATCGAAGAGATCGGGGAGATCGTCAAGGCGAGAGGGATCCCCTTTCACACCGATGCTGTTCAGGCGGTCGGTAAGATTCCCCTCGACATGGCCAAGAGCCACATCGATCTCATGTCCCTGTCCGGCCACAAACTCCATGCCCCCAAAGGCATAGGGGTTCTCTATATCCGGAAGGGGACCAAGTTCTCCCCTTTCTTTATCGGAGGCCATCAGGAGGGAGGCAGACGGGGAGGAACAGAGAACGTCCCCTCCATAATCGGCCTGGGAAAGGCCGCGGAACTCGCCATCGAGCACATGGATGAGGAGAACGGCCGGGTCAGGGCCCTCCGTGATAGATTGGAGAAGGAACTGCTCGATAGGATTCCCAACACCCTGGTGAACGGTGATCGGGACAACAGGCTTCCCAATACGTGCAGCCTCAGCTTCGAGTATGTGGAAGGGGAGTCGATTCTCCTGCTGATGAGCGACCAGGGGATCTGTGCCTCTTCGGGTTCGGCCTGTACCTCCGGTTCCCTGGAGCCCTCCCATGTGTTGCGGGCCATGGGAGTGCCTTTTACGGCTGCCCATGGGTCGATCCGGTTCAGCCTCAGTATCTACAATACCGATGAGGACATCGACTGGGTGATCGAGAAACTCCCGGCTATTGTGGAGAGGCTGAGAGATATCTCCCCCTTCTGGAAGGATTACAAGGAGGGAAAGCCGATCTCCTCTCTGATGGCGGGTATCCATCCGGAACATACCAGACACAGGTAGAGGGTTTGGGAGACCTGGTCCGGGCCAGCCAAGACCGGCCTGGGGAGGTGTGTTCTCTCCAGAAGGGATCCCTCCCTCGCAGGAGGGCCCCGGCGGGTTGGGACGGGCCGGACGTGTCTCTGCTCAGCGTTTTTGCGCGGGGAGGAGGTAGCTCCCTGCAAGGAGGAGAACCAGGGAGATTACTACCCCCTGGAGGCCGGGTCTCAGGGGGAGTAGCCGATCCAAGCCTGGGCCGGCTAGGAACCCTGTCTTTCCAATAGCCACCCACCCACCCCCCCCGATAACGGCGGCGACAGCCCCTGCAGGTGTGAGGCGGAGCCTCCGGGCATAGAAGCCCAGTAAGGCGGGAACCACAAGGCCTGCCGTGTAGATGGAATAACCGAACAGAAGCAGGGCGATCACCCCCTTGAGTCTCAGGGCAAATCCCAGGGCCAGCAGGCCGAGGAGGATAACGGCGAGCCTTGAGATGAGGAGGAGACTCCGTTCTCCCAGGGGCTTGCCCCGGATCCCGGTGACGAGTTCGCCGGCTATGTCCACCGAGAGAATAGTGGCCGAGGTGAGCAGCACCGTGTCGGCCGAGGACATGAGGGCGCACAGGAGGGCTGCCATGACAAAGGCGTTGATCCCCGGGGGTAGCACCTCCCTGATGATGTAGGGAAAGGCCTGTTCACCCGAGAGAGAGGGATCCAGAACCCTGGCGGACATACCGATGAGGACGATGGAGAAGGCCATGGGTACCAGGATCAGGGCCGTGAATAGGACGCTCCGGCGGGCAGTCTTTCCGTCTCTGGCAGAGAAGAGGCGGGAGTAGATATCGGGTCCCACCAGATAAGCCGAGCCCACGAGGACCAGCCATTCGACCAGGTCTCCCCACGAAAAGGATCCGTTGACCGGGAAGGAGAGGAAGTCCTCGGAGAGGTGGTTTTTCATGGCTCCGAACCCTCCTATCTCCTGTAAGGAGAGGAACGTGCAGAGGGATATGCCTGCCACCATGACGGCCGCCTGTACGACATCCGTTCGGAGAATCGAGACCTGGCCCCCGAGAATGGTGTAGGTCATGAAGATTGCAGCCGAAACAGCCATCATGACCGTGAGATCGCCGGATATGATGGCATGGAGGACCCGTCCGGAAGCGACGATCTGGCCGCCTATGATCCCCACCCAGGCCCAGAGGATAACAACAGAGGCCACGAGTTTGACAGAGGCCCCGTAGTGTCTTTCCAGGAGTTCCGGCAGGGTGAAGAGACGGGAGTGACGTATCCTCCCTGCGAGGAAAAACGAGAGGAGGAGAAGTCCCGGAACGCCGACAAGCATCCACCAGGACCCCACGAGCCCCCAGGAGAATCCCTTGCCCGCCATGCCGATTGTGCTCGACCCTCCGATTACTGTGGCCACAAGTGATCCGGTGACGAGAAGGGAACTCCCCTTCCGATCGGCCACCAGGAAGGTTTCCAGTCCTCTGATCTTTCCGGCGCTCCTGAGCCCGATCCAGATCATCCCGATGAAATAGACGGTGAGAAACGGGAGTATCAAATCCCTCTCCTCGAGTGGCGGTCAACCGTATCCGGATCTATCACGGCAAGCAAGAAATGTCAACAGCATTTGGACAATAGGTTTACAATTTCGGGCAGTCTCCCTTCTCCTCCCTCCTCTAAACCCCTGGAAACCTCACCGGGGGCAGGATCGTGCTGGTCAAAAGGGCGTTGGATATCGAGGGAGCTTTGTGGTATTGAAAGAGAGATGCAGGAGTTTTTCCGCTTTGGGGTGAGAAGGTGAAGGCCATGGTTCTTGCTGCCGGGCTCGGAACACGGCTTCTTCCCTTGACCAGGGAGATAGCCAAGCCTGCTGTCCCCTTTTTCAACCGGCCCCTGATCCATCACTGCCTGGAGTGGCTCGAGCGGAACGGGATAGACGAAGTGGTCGTCAACCTCCACTACCGGCCCCGCTCGGTCATTTCAGCCATAGAAGAGGGGTCGTGGCCTTTGAAGATCCATCTCTCCTATGAGCCGGATCTCCTGGGAACCGCAGGTGGGCTCAAGAAGGCGGAAGAGCACTTTGGGGACGAAACATTCGTCATGATCAACAGCGACAGTCTCTTCGAAGGCGATCTGGCTGCCCCCCTATCCTTTCACAGGGAGAGGGGGGCGATGGCCACCATGGTTCTCCGCGAGAGATTACCGGAAGACCCTTATGGGACCGTGAGGATCGGCGAAGAGGGGCGAATCATCGCTATCAGGGGCGGGGGTGCCCCGGGAGAAGGCAAGGGGTACGTATTTACCGGGATTCACCTGTTTCAACCCGAGATCCTCGACTGGATCCCCCGTGGTTGCCTGTGCGAGATCAACCGGGATGTCTACCCCCGCCTCATCGGGGAGGGCCTGGGCATATGGGGATTTGTGACAGGGGCTTTCTGGGCCGAGGTGGGGAGCCGCAGGACTTACCTCACCGCCCACATGGAGGTCTTGAACCGGGAAGGGCCGGAACCGCGCAGCACAAGCCCTCTTTCGGATCATGTGGAGGAGGTCGCCCCTGTTTTGGCGGGCAGGGACTGTCGCGTGGGAGAGGGAGCGCGGGTGGGGCCGCGGGCGGTCGTGGGAGAGGACTGCCAGATCGGGGAAGGGGCGGTTGTTGAGGACTCTGTTCTCTGGAACGGGGTTCGGATCGGCCCTGGTGCGCGGGTGAGAGGGTCGATTGTGGGCCACAGGACCACTATCGAGGCAGGGACATCCGTTGAGGGCATGGCGGTCTCGGGCAGGGAGCGGGTGAGAATCGACTGAGAAAGCCGCCGGAGGAATACCGGGCAGGTCAAGGGGTGATGTTCTCCACATATCCGGATCGGCCGGGAGAGAGAACCCATATCACCGGGGCGAGGGATTGTGAGGTTTCCATGAGGGTCATTGCGAGGGATCTCCTGGGGTTTGTCCGGTCTTCGTTGCCTGGGGGTGTGGTCGACATCGCCATCGAAAAACTCGGAGGCGATGCTTCGGACCGCAACTACTACAGGCTGCACCTGGATCGAAACAGTCCGGAGCTTCCCGCAACCGTGGTCTTGATGGAGCTTGCAGCCCCTTTTGCCGGGGAGGAGCTGCCCTTTGTCAATGTCTTGCGTACACTGGAGAGGTCCGGCCTGGGTGTTCCGAGGCTCTACGGGCTTGAGCCAGGACAGGGGCTTGTCCTGCTCGAGGATCTGGGAGATGAGATTCTCCAGAGAAAGATCGAAGGGAAGAAGGCCGGGGAGATCGGACATCTCTACCAGGAAGCCCTCGACGGCGTTGTGAAGATGCAGTGGGATCTGCCGGCCGGGCAGGACTGTCCTGCCTTCAAGACGGCCTTTACCGTCGAGAGGTTCCTCTGGGAGCTAGATTTCTTCAGGGCCAACTACATCGAGGCCCTCCTGGGAAGATCCATCCACCCGGAGGACCTGAAGGCCATGGGCCGGCTCTTTCTCCTCCTCGCCACACTTCTCGATGGAGAGAGGAAGGTATTCACCCACCGTGACTACCACTCGAGGAATCTCATCTACCATGGGGATCGCCTGAAGATGCTCGATTTCCAGGACGCCCGGATGGGGCCGCCTCTCTATGATGTGGCCTCTCTCCTCAGGGACTCTTACGTGGTTCTTGAAGATCCTCTTGTCGAGTCTCTTCTGGATTACTATCTCTCCGAGACGGAGAGGAGGAGGGGGAAGAAGATCGATAGGTCCCGGGCCCGGTTTATCTTCGACATCGCCTCCCTTCAGCGGAATCTCAAGGCCATCGGCACCTTCGCCTATCAGGCCGTTGAAAGGAAGAATCCAGCCTATCTCAAATACATTCCTCCGACCCTGGCATACGTGGAGAGTAATCTGCAGCGACACGAGGAGCTGTCGTCTTACCGTGAGATCCTGGCCAGATACCTTCCCCGCGGGGGAGCCGGGCGCCGCGGTGAAAGGTGACCGGCCGAGCCGGGACCTCCGTGAAGATTTCCCCTTGTACAAAGCAGCCACGGCCGGCTGAGACAGAGCTTCTGTTACCGTGAGCTCCTCCTGGTGTAACCCTTGGGAGGAGTGAAGAGACGGTTGCCCAGTTTCCGTGTCGCTATGGCATTGACCTCCGTCGTCTCTGTTAGGGTCTTTCCCGATAGAATGCGGTACTCAACGGTAAGGATAGGGAAGCCCCATTGACTGACCTTCTCGTAGATCTCCTCCTTCTCTTCCATCTGGGCTTTTGAGAGGCCGCTCGGTGTGCCTGCCCCCTTTCTGATGGCTCTCAACATATCCCCCAGTTCTACATCCCGCGTCACCCAGCTCTCCTGGAAGAGGACGCCCCCGATCATGACTCTGATCCTGCGGGTTCTGAACCCGTTGATGACCTTCTCC
Source organism: Deltaproteobacteria bacterium (assembly GCA_019308905.1). Classification (NCBI taxonomy): domain Bacteria; kingdom Pseudomonadati; phylum Myxococcota; class Myxococcia; species Deltaproteobacteria bacterium. The sequence continues at coordinate 34,177 of JAFDHF010000023.1, read as the reverse complement.
TGCCCTGTGGGTTCGACTCGGACTTCTCGCCTCTGGTAGGATCCAGTCCCTTTCATTCTCTGAGAAACCCGTCTTTTCCATCTCGATAACGGATACTCCACATAGGATTTCGAGAGATGATCGAGAACCACGATCCGATTCTCGGCAAAATTCATGATGGTACTGAGCCTTCCGTCTTTCTGATCGATCCGGAGTCTTCCCTTGGAATAGTATAGAACAAGCCCCTGCTTCCTCCCCCAGATATCGATGGTATCCTGATCGATGAAGGTTCCGCCTCCCGCCGGAAAGGCCGGCAAGATAGAAAGGACGAGGGCAACCAGCCCCAAGGCGATGAGCCTGTCTCTTGTGGTATTCATTCTCTTCCCCCTGAAGAGTCACGGATCAGATCCACCAACTGTTTGAGGATCCTCGCCGTTGCTCCCCAGATCAGATGCCTGCCGAAGCGGTACGAATAAATCGTCTGCCGACCCGTCCCGGATCGGAGGGATCTGGTCTCGAAAGCCCCTTTCCGGAGAATCGATCGGAGGGGGACCTCGATCATCTCCTCGATTTCTTCCCCGTTTACCACGAAGGTGTACGGGTAGGGAAAGATCCCCACGTAGGGGCGGATGAGATACCGTGTCATTGTCTCCACGTCGTCGAGGCAACCGAGAATCTCCACATCGCTCCTTTTGAGCCCGATCTCTTCGAAGCTCTCCCTGAGAGCGGTCTCCTCCAGGGATCGGTCTGCCCGGTCGTAGACCCCGCCGGGGAAGGAGATCTCTCCCTTGTGGGCTTTCACCTTTTCGGTTCGTTTGGTCAGGAGGACATATGGCTCCCCGGCCTTCTTGAAAAGGGGAAGCAGGACAGCTGCAGGGATGAGCCGGTTCTTGGAGATCCGTTTTCTCTCCCTGGCCGCGAGGACGGCTCTGATTTTTTCTTCCAGGCTTTCAGGATTTGCCCTCATTCGACTCGCCATATGAGAGTCTCGAGAGTCCCCTTGTTCGGGTCTCTGTAGACCGTGACTCTGAGTTTCTTCTCCACCTCTCCCACGATTCCGATCGATTCGATCGTGAAATAGTGACTTTCTACCGCCAGGTTAGGTGGCAGGTTGGAGATACCGAAATTGTTGCTGAAATAGTCGCGAAACGCCTCGACCCTGGGGAAGGGGTCTCGGGCCCTGTCCTGCAGGGTCTCTTCCACCTGGAGGCTGTCGATGTCTTCGTGAAGGGCCATGATGACCGGGCCGGGAGCCGTGTTGATATTGATCTTGGCTCCCCGGCCGGGAACTGCAGAGAGCAACTCTTCTACTGTCCATTTTCTCGACCCCCCTGCCTCTGTTTCACCTTGAAAAGCATCAAAGGTCTTGTCCAGGGCTTCGACGCCTCCTCTGATCATCCGCAGCTCTGATATGGTGTCCATCTCCCCGTTCTTACAGGGGTAAGATGGTTCGAGACCTTCGTAGTACCGCGTTTCCCCTCCTCCGGGATCGGTTACCTCTTCATCCTCGTCGATCCAGTCTGCAATCGCGCTCTTGAAATCCGTGCCTATTCCCCCTTGGGCAAAGAGCCGGTCCAGGATGGAGGAGGTGGGATCCTGGTCGGCCAGGTTTGCATTGATTTTTCTGTCCTCGTCGACGACCTTGAGCAAGAGCCGGCCGCCACCGAAAAGGTCAGGTTCCATCACTTCGGCTGCAGCCACGGCTTCGCCGAGGTTGGCCCATAGCTCGCCGAGGTTGTCCTGCTGCACCGCCTCCTTTCCCTCGCTCACGTCCCGGCGATCCTCTTCATAGTCCCTTTGGAGCACGGCCATGGCAAGCTCCACCCCGGATTTGGCGATATAGTAAGCCTTCATGCCGTCCCTGTAAGTGGAGGCAATCCGGAGATTCACCTGGGTGGAGTAGGTGAGTTCCACCAGGAGGGTTACCAGGATCGTGACGATGACCAGGGTGATCACCAGAGCGACTCCCCGTTGTGACAAATGCAGGTCGCCCGGAATTCCGGCCGCAGGTTTCGTCGCCCTGGCTCGACCGCATCCCCCACCCGGTTGTGGATCCAAGGCCAAGTGCTCCAGCGGCCGCAGGATCCGTCCATCTGCTGCAACCTGCCTGCATTCCTGTAGGCCCATGGTCATGATGCCTCGATGGGGACTATCGCGTAGAAGGGATGAGGGGTTCCATCATCGGTTTCGAGGATGAGCCTTATCTCCACGGCCCGGGGGAGTCTCTCCTCTTCGGTGCTGTTCCACTCTTCCACCCAGTCCTTTCCATCAAAGTATCTGAGGTCCATTCCCCAGACCCCGTCTGCCAGGTGGAAGGTCCCTCTTGCCCCTGAGCCGAATTCTTCGGGGTCATCTTCCAAGGGGCCGAAGGCCGGATCCTGACGCCGGATCAGAACCTTCCCCTCCTCCTCTTCCCCTTTGACGAGTCTATAGGAGATCTTCAGAAAATCAGACTCCCTAACTCCCTCGACCCCCTTGATCCAGTCGAAGTTGGCCATGGTCGAAAAGGTCAGGGAATCCATGGGTGCTCCGTCCTCCTCGTAGTCCTTGCCCACGAGCCCCGTATAGCCGAGGCCGGTCCCATAGTAGGCCGACTGTATCTCTTCGGTCATGCGGTCGAGAACCACCCGGGCGGTGTGATAGATGTCCCTGGCAGGGTTGACCCGGTGGAGCGCCGAATAACTCGAAGAAAAGACCCCGTAGGCGGTGACGAGAAGGACAGCCAGGATGACCATGGCTACCACCATTTCAACGAGAGTGAAACCCTCTTCTCCTTTCATGGTCCTTTTCCCCGCCGGGCAAGATAGGTGACAACATCGAGACGTCTCTCCCTTCCCCCCTCCTCCCAGAGAATGGTGACTTTCACCTTTCTGGCGTTGTTAAAGGCGATTCCGGCGAGCCGGACCGCCTCGATGGACCTTTTCCAGCGAAAACCCGTGTAACTCGCCTTCAGTTCCTCGTCCTTCTCTCCTTCGCGGAATTCACCTTCCTCTTCGCCCAGATCCTCCGGGAACCCGGCAATCTCGATCTGGGCCATCATATTCCGGGCAAGCATGGCAGCAGTGGTCGTCCTCTGGGAAATGTTGATGGCGCGGATGTCGCGATTCTCCAACTCCACGAGGGCCACGAGGGCGATGGAGACGATTACCAGGGAGACGAGGACTTCCAGAAGGGTCAACCCTCGGTGGTTCCACTCTCTGTTAGGTGCTCGGCTCCACATACCTGTCATAGATTTTCACCCTCGCCGAAAGAGGAAAGATACGGATCGAAGCCTTGTGACCTCGCGAGTCTTGCAGATGCACGAGGGTCTCCTCCACCCAGCCCTTGGGGAAGAAGTGGGTACGAACCTCTCCCTCCCTGTAGGTCCCCCTGCCCACGATGAGGATGTCCTCGAATGAAACACCCCTCGGAAGCTTCACCCTCCGTGCGAGGACCGACTTGTCAATGACAAACTCCAGGTTTTCGTCCCGGTAGGTGACCCAGTACTGGTCGGCCTTGAGGTCGTAGTTGAGGCGGTAGATCCTCCCTGTCACCGTTGCCCGGTTGAACAGGTACCTGACCGTTCCTGACAGCCGACGGCAGCCCACATTGAGATTGTACTCCGTGAGGTGTCCCAGCTGGGGAACCGAGAAGGCGAGGAGTATTCCCATGATCAGGATGACCATGGTGAGTTCGACCAGGGTAAAGCCCCTGCGGGAAAGGCTCTTCTTCTTTCTTTCCCCCCTGTCCATGACTCCGTGTCACCCCGTCAATCCCCTCGACCCCTGAACGACGGCCCTCAAGGCACTGGTGTGCCGCCCAGATCAGTCGAGTTCCCAGTTGTTGATGTCCGCGTACTTGCCCTCTCCCCCTTCCTCTCCGTCGTTCCCGTACGAGCTCAGGTCGTATTCACCGTGGACGCCGGGACAGATGTACACATAGGGGTTTTTCCAAGGATCGAGGGGAACCCTTTTCAGGTATCCACCCTCCTTGTAATTGTTCGGGATCCTTCCGGTTGTGGGCTTCTCCACCAGGGCCTCGAGTCCCTGTTCCGTTGAGGGATAGAATCCATTGTCCATCTGGAAAAGGGCGAGGGCGGTCTCGATGCTCTTGATATCCATGATCGCCTTTGTCCTTCTGGCCTGTTCGGGCCGGCCCGATATCTTTGGGATGATGATGGCCGCCAGAATGCCCAGGATCACCACCACCACCATGATTTCGATCAGAGTGAAGCCACGCTGAATCCAAAGCCCTTTGATTCTCATTCCCTTCACCTCGCCTCCGGTGGTCTGCCTCACTGGCCGACCACTATCTGGTTCATTTCGAAAATCGGCAAGAGTACAGCCAGTACGATGAACAGGACGATCCCTCCCATTACCACGATGAGCAAAGGCTCCAAGATCGAGGTAAGACCCGATACGGTGGTCTCCACCTGATTGTCATAAGCCTCGGAGACCTTCAGCAGCATGTGCTCCAACTGTCCCGAGTCCTCGCCGATGGCTATCATATCCGTCACCATGGGAGGGAAGACTCCGCTCCGCGCAAGGGGCCCTGCTATGCTCTGGCCTTCCACGATGCTCTCCTGACTGTTCTCAATCGCCTCGGCGATGACCCTGTTCTTGACTATGTTCTTGACGATCTTCATTGCATTGACCAGGGGGATCCCGCTTGCGAGAAGAGTCCCCAGGGTTCGGCTGAAACGGGTGGTTGCGATGATCCGGGTGAGGCGGCCAAAGATCGGGACCCGGAGAACGAGGCGGTCGAAGAGCAGGCGTCCGCCTTCGGTCCTGAAATAGAATCCCCCGGCGAGCAGAGCCCCGGCCAGGCCGAGCGCCACCGCCCAGCCGTAGCTCTTGAGGAAGTTCGTGATATCGAGGAGCATGACGGTGGGCAGCGGGAGGGCCTGCCCCCAGTCCTCGAAGAGCTCAAGGATCTTGGGAACCACCTTCACCATCAAAAAGGTGACCGCGCCCGAGGCTAGGAAGACCATGAGAATGGGATAGATCAGGGCAGATAACACCCGATTTCTCAACTTGACCTGGTTTTCCGTGAAATCGGCCAACCTGAAAAGCACGATATCCAAGGCTCCGCTCGACTCTCCGGCCGCCACCATGTTTACATAGAGGTTTGAGAAGACCCGTGGAAACTCCCGGAGTGCATCGCTCAGGGAACTGCCCTCCTTTACCCGCTCCCGAACCTGACTGACTACCTTTTTCAGATTCGGGTTTTCGATCTGGTGGACCAGGGAGTTGAGGGATGGGACCAAGGCGAGGCCCGCACCGGTCAGGGTGGCCAGCTGCCGGGTCATGACGGCCACGTCTTGGATGCGGACTTTTCTCAACAGATGGGCCACCGAGAGATCCCGGCGGCCGCCCCGTCTCTCGGCCATGGTTTCCTGGATCTCGGTGGGGAAGACGCCGGATTTTTTCAGCTTGGCCCGGGCAAGTCTCGGTGTGTCCGCGTCGATTATGCCCCGGACGTTCTTACCCCTCGTGTCGATTCCATGGTACTCGAAAACAGGCAATGCCCGCCTCCTAATCTGACAGGATATCCTCCTGGGTCACCCTCACCATCTCTTCGGTTGTGGTAATCCCCTCGAGCACCTTCTGGAGGCCGTCCTGGCGGAGGGTGAGCATGCCCCGCTTCATGGCGGCCTTCTTGATTGTACCGGAGTCGCTCCGCCTCATGATAAGAGAGCGGATCTCGTCGCTGACCAACAGCAGTTCGAATATGCCCGTCCTTCCCGAGTATCCCGTGTCCATACACCGGGAACATCCCACCGCCCTGTAGAGTCTCTTCCCCCCCAGTTCCTCCTTTCTGATACCCAATCCTCTCAGTTCTTCATTAGAGGGGTCGTACGGTTCGCAGCAGTTCCGGCAGAGGGTTCGCACGAGTCTCTGGGCCATGATGGCAAGGAGTGAGGAAGAGACCAGGAAGGGCTCGATCCCCATGTCCACGAGACGGGTGATTGCTCCGGAAGAATCATTGGTATGCAGCGTGCTGAAGACCAGGTGCCCGGTCAGGGAGGCCTGAATGGCGATCTCCGCGGTCTCCAGGTCGCGAATCTCCCCGACCATGATCACGTCCGGATCCTGGCGCACGATGGATCGGAGGCCGTTTGCAAAGGTCAGGTTGATCTTGGGGTTGACCTGAATCTGGCCGATCCCCTTGATCTGGTACTCGATAGGATCTTCCACGGTGATGATGTTCTTGTCCGGCGAGTTGATCCGGGTGAGGGCCGCGTAAAGGGTGGTCGTCTTTCCGCTTCCCGTGGGTCCTGTAAGGAGAATTATGCCGTGGGGGCTGTGGATCAGTCGGCTGAAGACCTCGAGGTTGCCCCCTGAGAAACCGATATCTTCGAGCTTGAGGAGGGTGCTGGTTTTGTCCAGGAGCCGCATTACGATCCGCTCTCCGTGGGAAGCGGGTACCACGGAAACCCGAATGTCCACATCCCTGCCTGCGATCTTGATGCGGATTCTGCCGTCCTGGGGAAGCCGTTTCTCGGCTATGTTGAGACCGGCCATCACCTTGATTCGGGAGATGATTGTGGGCTGAATCCGTTTGGGCAGGTTCAAGACGTTGTAAAGGATACCGTCGATCCGGTATCTAACTATGAGATCCCTTTCAAAAGGTTCCACGTGGATGTCGCTGGCCTTCTGGTTGACTGCCTGGTAGAGCATGGAGTTGACCAGCCGGATGATAGGGGCCTCATCCGAGGCATCCAGGAGATCGGTGGGCTCCTCCAGCTCCTGGGAAAGGGAATCCAGGCTGAGTTCCTCATCGATGTCCTCGATGATCTGCTGGGCCGTGTCCGAATCCCTCTCGTAGATCCGGTTTATAGCATCGATGATGGTGGCCGAAGTGGCCAGGACGGGGACCACGTTGCAGCCCAGGAGGAGGCGGATATCGTCGAGGGGAAAAACGTTGAGAGGGTCGGTGAGGGCCACCTCCACAGACTCGCCGTTCCTCTTGATGGGCAGGATCTCGTACTTCTTGGCGAAATGAATGGGGATTTTCGAAGTCAACTCCCCATCGATGTCCACATCCTTCAGATGGGGGAAGAAGGGGATACCGAACTGCCTGCCGAGAGCCTTGAGGAGATCCCTTTCGTTTATGTAACCCAGGCGCAAAAGGATCTCTCCCAGGGAGGAGGGCTTTTCCCTCTGGATCTCTAAAGCCTCGTCGAGCTGCTCCTGAGTGATGGCGGAATGCCTGAGGAGAATCTCTCCAAGGAGCTGGTGTTTCAGGATCACCTTGTTGAAATCATAGGGCTCCTTGTCCGGCTGTTCCTCCACAAGTGGAGGCGGAGATTCACCGGCTTTCTCCTGATAACCTGGTGGAATTTGCTCCCCTGGAGAGCCTTGCGATGGAGGAATGTCGGCAGGAGGCACCTCGGAGGGCTCGCCTGGAGATCGGCCCTCGGGCATCTCTATCTCGGTCTTCAGGAGACGATCGAGAACCCTTCGGATTCTTTCGGCCCTGTTGCCCGTATCGGCTTCCCTATCCAATTGCCATGATCTCCTTGGCCAGGTTGAAGTAGTCCCGGCATCCAGGGGCGTGGCGATCGTACTCGTAGATGGACCGTCCCATCCGTGTCGCTTCGTTCAGGCGAGTGTTCTTGCGTACCACGGTCTTGAGAAGATCCTTGCCGAACAGCCTCTCAAGCCTTGCCCTCTGCAGATGGGCCTCACGGAGTTGTTTCTCGAAGAATGTGATCAGGAAGAATACCCTGAGCTCCAGGCCGAGGCTGTCGATCAAGACGTCGATGGTCTCGGTGACCTTCAGGAGACCGTGGATCGAGAGGAAAGAAGGAGTGACGGGGATGATCACGATCTGACTCGCCACCAGGGCGTTGAGGGTCAGTACGCCCAGGGAAGGAGGACAGTCGATCACCACGTAGGCGTAACGTCTCCCCAGTCCCTCGACCAGGTTCTTCAGACGGCGCTCCCTCTTTTCAAATCTCGCCAGCTCGAGTTCCGCGCTGGAAAGATCGATGTTGGAGGGAAGAATGTCGAGATTGGGCCTTAGAGAGACGATGGCTTCCTCCACCGGGCACCCCCCGTCGACGAGGACGTCGTAAACCGAACGATCCAGACCATCCGTGTCGAGCCCCAGCCCCAGTCCGCTGTGGCCCTGGGGATCGAGGTCGACCAGTAGGGTGCGGTGCCCGTATGCGGCAAGAAAGGCGGATAGATTTATGGCTGTGACCGTCTTGCCGACCCCTCCCTTCTGGTTGCAGATGGAGATGGTTCGGCTTTGGAGGTTGCCCCGAGCCCTGTCAACGGCTCCCAACCACTGTTTCAGTACATCGATCTTGTCCTTTGAAGCCGCTCCGTTCATAGAGGACTCAAACCCTTCGGCCCATCCGGGGATAGGGGTGTTCACGGGCGGACGCCCTCGTCCTTTATCATCTTTTCCGGCTCCACCTCCAATCCCTCGATTGTCAGGCCCATACCCCACTTCTTGACCACCGGGCTCTCTCCCATTCTCTTTTCCACCTTCTCCCTCTTCTCCTTGTAATACCGCTCGAGATCCGTACTGGTTCGAATAATATGGGGCGTGATAATAATAAGAAGATTCTTCTTGCTCGTAGTGGTCTTGGTGGAGCGGAACAGATACCCTACCAGAGGGATATCCCCAAGCCAGGGGACCTTGTTCACGGTATTGCTGATGTCATCGGCTATCAGTCCTCCTATGACGACCGTCTGGTTGTCCTTCACCACCACGGTCGTCTTGGCAGACCGCTTCAGGGTGGTAAGATCGACAGCCCCCTCCACGGTTCCGGCCGGCTGCACCCGGGAGATCTCCTGATAAATGTTGAGCTTGAGGAAGTCCCCCTCGCTGATCTGAGGGGTGATGCGAAGGATGATCCCCACGTCTTTCCTCTCGATCTCCTCCACGGGGAAGCCGCTGGCCGTGGATGTGGTTCTCACAAGGAAGGGGACGTTCTCGGCCACTACCATCTCGGCCTCCTCGTTGTCAGTGGTAAGCAGATGGGGAGTCGAAAGGATATTGGTATCCGTATCCTTTTGCAGAGCCCTGATCATGGCGCCCACGTTGAGGAAGGTCGTCCCTCCGAAGGTAATGGTCCCATTGGCCGCTCCCAAAGCGAGCCCCTGAAGGGAAAAGGGGTCTGTCAGCGGGCCGAAGAAATTGGTCCCGCCGAAAGCGGCGGTCTTCGCTTCGCTTACGTCCTTGGTCAGCTCGCTGGGAACGTGGCGGAACTCGACACCCAGCTCGTGAAGCCTGTCCATGCTGACCTCCATGATGAGGGCTTCCACAAAAACCTGCAGTCTCCGGATATCGAGTCTCTCTATCACCCCTTTCAGGAGTTCAAAATCCTGGGGCGATGCCGTAATGACCAGAGAATTCGTGGCCTTGTCCGGGGTGATTATGACCTCCCCGGCCAGTTCGATCCCTTTCTTGCCGGGGACGGCCACCTTCTTGCCGGCCGCGGTGATCTGTTTCAGGGTCTTTGCCAGCTCCTCGGCATCGGCGTTTTTGAGATAAACCACGTTTATTCTCCCCTTACCCTTTGGGGGAGGCACGTCCAACTTGGCAACCAGCTTCTTGACCTGCCGTGTGTCGTCACCGCTGGCGACCACGACGAGAGAGTTGGTTCTCTCATCCGCGATGATCTTCACGGACCGCTTCGCGCCCACCCCTGTGACGACCGGCTGCTTTGTCCGCTTTATGGGCCGCCGAGTCGTGGCCGTCTTGAGCTCGAAGATGGAGAGGAGCTCATTTGCCAGGTCCTTGGCGTTGGCAAATTGCAGGGGAAGAACCGTGATCTCCACCTGGAATCCCTCCACGTCGAGCTCCCTGAGTATGTTGAGGACCTTGCGCACGTTGGGGATTCTATCGGTGAGGATGATGTCGTTGGTATAGGCATAGGTGACCAGGCTGCTCTCCCTGGAGACTATGGGCTTGATGACCCGGGTCACCGAATCGGCGTCGATGTAGTTGAGATGGATGATCCTCGTGATGAACTGTTCACCCCGGAGGGGGCGCCTTACCCTGCCCGTCACCGTCTCGATGCCTTCGGCTTTTGCCTCCCTCGATGGAATGATCTTGATCGCCCTGCCTGCACGAACCGTTGTGTACCCGGCCACTTCCAGAATAGATTCGAACATCCGGTAGGTCTCTTCAATGGTTATCTTCGTGGGAGAAATCACCGTGACCCTCCCCTTGACCTTGCTGTCAACGATGAAGTTCTTCCCCGTAAGTTCGCTGATAAACTTGATGACCACCCGGAGGTCCGTATCCTGGAAATTGACCGTAATGAGTCCCTTACCGCGGGGCCGGTTGGCCGCCAGCCCTGCGGCTTGAGTCAGAAGGAAAACAAGACCCACCACCCCGAGGAAGATCCGGAACCCAAGGGTTCGGTGTGATTTCCCAGTTGTCATCCTCTCCACAACCCCCGTCTATTTTAGGTCGTAATTGAGAATCTGTTCTCTTCCTCCCCTGGAGATACCCACGGAGATCGTCCGGCCGCTCTCCAGCTCCCCGTAGATCTCGATGGCCTTCTGGGGACTATCGAGGAAGACCCCGTTGATCTCTCGGATAACGTCCCCGTTTCGGAGCCCGAGCCTGTCAAAGAGACTCCCCCTCTTGATGGAGAGAAGCTTGAAGCCGTCCGGTCTTCCCTCGGTGAAGTTGGGAATGATTCTGATCTGAGTCATGAGCTCACTCATATTGGCCTTGGCCGACTCTATGGCTTCACGGGAGACGGACCATCGATTGGCACCAACCCTACGGATCCCCTTCCCCAGGATCAGAGGTTTATGCTTTGGCGATGCAGCCTTTCTGGATCGCCTCTTTGACTCCTCCTTGTTGGCAAAGAGCTCGATTACCTCCTTTTTCCCTTCCCTGAGGACGACGACCCTATCCCTGTAAATCTGCATCACCTTGGCTTGGCCGAGAACCATATCCCCTATGTGGTAGAGATCCTCTTTCTGGGTCGATCTGTCTTCGATTATGGCAAAGGAGTCGCCGCCTTCGCGGACAGCGGTTCCCCTGAGTCTGACGTTGAGAGGGGTCCTTGCAAGACTCCTCACCTGGCTGATATCGAGCTGCGCCTTCTGAGAAGAGCCCTTCTTGGGCGGGGTCTTTTCCACCACGGCGTGGAAGATATTCTTATCGAGGATTACCGAATAGTAGGAGAGGGGTTTCCTCCGAGTCCTCCGGTCCTCCACCGACTGCCGTACAAGGGGTTCGGCCCGGTTGGGGTCCACCCTTATCCGGCTCTCCACCATCCTGGACAACACCGTGGCAAGGGCGAGGGCGAAGAGGCCGATGAGAAACAGGTGGACAATCCAGAAGTGTCTGTTCAAGATCCATTCCATGTCAGCACAACCTATCAGAATTACAGCCGATCGTCAACTTGGCTCCCTCTCACCCTCCCCCCCCACGGCCTCCGACTGATCGGCCTCCAAGAGGGAGGAAAATTCCTCGAGTCTCATAAACCTCAACAAGGGGTGGAGGGGAGATCTCTTGTATAGGCTCACCGTGGTCTGATGGATCCCGGCACGGTAAGAGGCACAACAGTCCTCAATGACGATCACCTTGAAGTCGTGGCAGATACCGTCCAGGGCCGTGGTGAGAACGCAGAAATGGGTGGCCACCCCGGCCACTGCTATGGTGTCGACCCCTTGGGCGCGAAGTGTTTTTTCGAGACCCGTCTGGAAAAAGGCCGAGAACCGGCGCTTCGGCAGGATCAGATCATCCCTACCGGGTGAAAGCTCGTCTATCACCTCCGCCCCGGCCGTGCCCTGGATGCAGTGGGGTTTCATCCTTCCTTGGAAGATAAAGTCGTCAGGTTGAAAGCTGTCGCAGGCGAAAACCACCCGATCTCCCCTCTCCCTGGCCATGCTCAGGAGCCTTCGGACAGAGGGGAGGATCGAGCGGATCCCGCGTGAGATAGCATGTTGGGGCCTCATATTGTCCTTCAGCATATCTACCACGATGATTGCAGGTTTCATGCGATTGTACCGTCTGTCTTGGTTTCGTCATCTCCGGCATGGGGCGAGAAGGACTTCGCGGGTTCCGGCCTAAAGAACCTCTCCGGTCCCTGTTGAACCGAGGTCGAACAGGATGGGCATACACATCGGTAAACATCTCGTCTTCTTGTACAACCACCTGAAGTCTACTGTCAGGTTGAAACCAAGTCAACCTGCCGGGAGGATACCTATTGCAAGAACCGTTCCGTTTGGCCCGGAAATGCAGACGCCTGTGGGAAGGGACGATACGCCCGTGAATCGCTCCCCCCGGTTCCATCTAGGCAGCCAGGAGAAAATGTGGTAGGGATACTCCCATGATAAGGCTTCAGGGTGTGACGCGCTTCCACGGCCACCAGGATGTTCTCAGGGAGTGCGACCTCCACATCGGACCCACCGACAGGATCGGACTCATCGGCCCGAACGGGGCCGGAAAGACCACACTACTCCGGTTGATTTTGGGGGAAGAGGAACCCAACAGCGGTGAGATCTCCAGGTCAAAAGACCTGAGAATCGGGTATCTCCCCCAGAGTCTCGTAGACCTCGAGGGGAGAACCGTCCTGTCCTTGACTCTGGACGCTGCCGGAGACCTGGCCCGGATCGAGAGGGAACTCGAGGAAACCACGAGGGCCCTCGAGAGAAGCGTCTCTCATGAGGAGACACTGCTTCTCACCGAGCGGCAGGGGCGCCTCCAGGAGGTCTTCGACCACTTGGGAGGATATGGGCTGGAAGCTCAGGCGGGAAGGATCCTTTCGGGGTTGGGGTTCAGTCAGGAGGATTTCTCAAGGCCCGTCGAGGAACTGAGCGGTGGATGGAAGATGCGGGCGGCCATGGCAAGGATTCTCCTGTCCGAGCCTGATCTGATACTTCTCGACGAACCGACCAACCATCTCGATCTCCAGTCTCTCATCTGGATGGAGGAGTATCTGAAACAGTGCAGGTCCGCCCTTGTGCTGGTCTCCCACGACAGGACCTTCCTCAACAACCTCGTCAACCGGATCGTTGAGATCGACGGGGGAAGACTCATCTCCTATGCGGGCAACTACGACTTCTATGAAAGGGAGAAGGGGAAACGCCTTAAGGTTCATCAGGCCGCCTACGAGAATCAACAGGATACGATCCGCCAGCTGGAGCGGTTCATTCAGAGGAATCGTGCCCGGAAGGATCGAGCCCGGCAGGTGCAGAGCAGGATAAGGCTCCTGGAAAGGATGGAACGGATCGATCCTCCCCGGAGCCAACCCGTTGTCGATTTCGATTTCCCCGAACCACCCAGGGCCCCGAAGACGCTCATCGAGTTGAAGGGCGTCTCCAAGGCCTATGATGGAAAGAGGGTCTACGACCGGATCGATCTCTCGATCCAGAGGGGGGACAGGATAGCCTTTGTCGGGCCTAACGGAGCGGGAAAGACGACCCTCATGAGGATCCTTAGTGGAGAGGTCGATTTTGACGGGGTGAGGCGGATTGCAGAGGGTGTGCGGCTAGGGGTCTTCTCCCAAGAGCAGACGGAGGGGTTCTCCATGGACCGGACCGTGCTCGAAGAACTCATGTCCGTGGCGGGCGATCAGCCCCAGGGCCGATTGAGAAGTCTCCTGGGAGCCTTCCTGTTCAGGGGCGACGATGTTTTCAAGAGGGTCTCGGTCCTCAGCGGGGGTGAGAAGAGCCGCCTGCTTCTCTGCAAGATCCTGATTCAACCCGTGAACCTGCTCCTTCTCGACGAACCCACCAACCATCTCGATATCGACTCCAGAAAAGTCCTGGAGACGGCTCTCCGGCGCTATTCAGGGACTCTCTGTCTCGTCAGCCACGATCGCCGGCTGATCAACGGCGTGGCCAACAAGATTCTCCTTGTTCGAGACCGAAAGGTTGAGCTGTATCCCGGGAATTTCGACGACTTCCAATCCATCTGGAGAGCCGGCCAGGGGACTGATCTCGAGAGGGGGCAACCGGCCTCTCCACCCGGGAAGGGAGCCGGCAGGAAAAAGACGCAGGACCAGAAGCGGGCGGAGGCGGAATGGCGGAATCGTGTTTTCAGGGAGACCAGCCCGCTCAGGGAACGACTCCTCGCGCTGGAGAAGAGGATCGAGGAAAAGACGAGGGAACTCGACCGGATCGCTTCCCATCTGGCCAGAGATGAGACCTACCAAAATCCCGGCCGCCTTCGGGAACTGACCGAAGCGTACAGGACCGCAAAGACCGAGGTCGCCGAATGGACCTGCCAATGGGAATCCGTGGCCCTTGAGTTGGAATCCTTGGAGAGGCGGCTGGAGGAGGAGAAACCCGGGAGGAACCACAGCGGCTGAGGCAAAAGGCTCGCTTCCTGCCGAGGCCTGTTCACTCCCTGCCTCGGCCTTTTTTCGGTTTCCTCCGTCCCTTGCCCTCGAGGACCTCCATGACGAAATTCAGGATGCGGTTCACCTGGAACGGTTTGCTGATCACCATATCGATCCCGCTGTTGCTCAGTTTCTCCCTGTCCACCCTCACCGCCCATCCGGTGACCAGAGCCACAGGAACCGAAGGGTCGCGCTCCTTGATGATCCTTGCCAGCTCCCACCCGGAGATCTCGGGCATGCTGAGATCGGTGAAGACCACGTCGTAGGCTCCCTCCTTGAAGAGGGAGATGCCCTGTTTGGCATTCTCTGCAAGGGTGACCTCGTGTCCTGCCATGGAGAGGGTCTCCTGGAGATTGGCGCGGATACGGCTGTCGTCCTCGATCACCAGGACCTTGGCCGTTCTTCCTGACCGTGGTGGTCTCTCTGCCTCACTCTCCTCAAGGGCTTCGGGGGAGACGTGGAGTTGGATGGTAAAAGTCGTTCCCTTGCCGGGTTCGCTCTTGACCTGGAGGGTCCCGCCGTGTCTGCGGATGATACCGTAGGAGACGCTCAGGCCCAGGCCGCTGCTGTTGGCCCCCTTGGTGGTGAAGAAGGGTTGGAATATCCGGTCCAGATCCTCCGGCGGAATCCCCGTCCCCGTATCCTGGATGTGGATCTTGTTGATCCTCCGGTCGGTCTCTGTTCGGATGATAAGGCTTCCACCATTGGGCATGGCGTCGATGGCATTGAGCACCAGGTTCGTAATCACCTCGCGTAGCTCCGAGGGATTGCCGGATACCGGAGGCAGGTGCCTTCTGTCTTCCTGAATCTCCACGCGAATCCCCTCCGCCTCTGCCTTGCTCTTCCATCTGGGGCGGGTGAGTTCTATCACATCGCGGATTACCTGGTTGAGATCTACCCTTACGTAATCCTCCTCTCCTCGGGCCTGAGTGTAGTCCTGGATTCTGCGGATGATCTCCGCCCCATCCAGGGCGGCCTGCTCGATAAGGGTGAGTCCCTCAAGGAGATATGATGTCGATTTTCTCCTCTCAGGTCCGGTATACTTGGAAAGGTGGAGCTTGAGCAGTTGCGCCCTTCCCAGCATAGCAGAGAGGAGGTTGTTGAAATCGTGGGCCACTCCCATAGCCATTTCGCCGAGGGCACGGAGTCTTTCGGCCTGGATGATCTGCCCCTTGAAAGGTTCCTGCCCGGCATAGTCGATGAGAAGAGCTATGGTCCCCCGATACTCTCCTCCATCTCGAATTGAGGAAGCCGAGACCAGGATTGGAACCATGCGGCCGTCGGTGCGGCGAAAGACCGTGTGGTAGGTGGAATGGGCACCCCCTTTTCTCTGTTCCCACTCCTGTTGGACATGGGAGTGTTCGTCAGGGACAACAAATTCGCTCCAATGCTTTCCCTTCAATGTCTCGGCAGTATCGTACCCCAGCGTCTGAGCCGCCCTTTGGTTGGCCCAGACACAGAACCCCCTTTCATCCTCGACCCAGATCCCGTCCTCTATCCCTGTGAGGATCTTCTCCTGGAGGTTTTTCTCCCAAAGGTTCGCCGCTGATTCGGCCTTCCCCTCTTTACGCCGGCCTCCGGTCCTCTGCCGCCCCGGCGTCCTGCCTTCCACCATTTTCATTCAAAGCCTCCAAAGGAAAGCCGCATTATTCCTATGGTTCTTACTATATAGGCATCCCTGGGCCATGTCAACTCGACCAGGCGGGGCACAGAGCCCGGGATCTTCACTTTGGCGGCCATAGAGCCGGAGTCCCTGGCGGGAACCCGGAAGGCCGTCCCATGGAGGCGCGGACGAGCAGAGGTCCCCGGCGGGCGAACCCCGGAAAAGTGACCGGGAGGGTCCAGGAGCGCGGGATAGGGGTGGGCCCATATCAAGTGGGGGAGCAGTTCCGAGGCGAACGATTTCTAATGACCTTTGACCTGCGAATGGAGAGATTCCAGGGGATTTCCGGTTGAAACCCGGCATGATTGTTTCTATAATGGCTGTGAAATGGAGGACGGTAAGATGGGGCGATTTCTGCAGATCCAACTCGTCTTGTTACTGATCCTGTGGACCGCCGGACTCTCCCACGGCACGGGCAGCCTCCGTGTGGAGTGCATCCCGAATGTGGCCAGGCAGGGGGGTGTCTGCCTTACGAGAGTCTGGACCGGGAGGGCGGTTGAGTCGGTTTACGGGATATTCGAGGGGGAGGAGTTTCCCATGTCCCGTGTGGTTCGACAGGGCTGTTTTGAAGGCCTCCTCGGAACCGACATGAGAGAGGCTCCCGGGCCCCATGAACTGGAGATCATCGCGCTGGATGAGAATCGGAATACCTTGAAGAGCTTCTTCCCCCTGAATGTCGAGCAGGTGACCTTCGGCGTCCAGAGGTTGAGCCTGCCCCGGTCCAAGGTGGATCTTTCGCCGGAAACCCTTAAGCGGGTGAGAAGGGAGGCGGAACGGGTGAAGTCGGTCCTGAAACGCTTTCGGGATGAGAGGCTCTGGTGGGGCGTCTTTGTCCGCCCTGTGGAAGGTCAGGTGACTTCTGGTTTCGGTCTCCGCCGGATCCTGAACGGAGAGGAGAGAAGCCCCCATACGGGTGTGGATCTCCGAGCCCCGGAGGGGACTCCCGTGCGGGCTACCAACAGGGGGCTGGCTGTCCTGGTAGACGAGCTCTTCTTTTCGGGGAGGATGGTGATTCTCGATCATGGGTGGGGAATGTTCTCCATGTACTCCCACCTCTCCAAGGCCCTGGTCCATGAGGGGGAGATGGTATCCAAGGGCCAGGTCATCGGCCTGGCAGGCTCTACGGGCAGGGTGACGGGACCTCATCTCGATTGGCGGGTAAGACTCAACGGGGCAAGGGTTGACCCCCTCTCCCTGGTGGGGCTGTCGGAATACCTGGGGGAGTAGATCGATCTATGGCTTCACGATGAGGGACGGCTCGGCCTTCCGCTGCTCGATATGCTGGGCCACAAGGGCATAGATCGACCTGATTATCAGATTTAGCAGAAACGGGTTGGGTTCAAAACCCGTGAGAATCGATCTCAAGTCGATGCTCGCGGCTAGAGCGGCGCGGGCCTTTTCCTCCTGGCCTTCTTTGAAGAGGACATAGGCCATCTCCTCGAGTCTGCGCCTGTAGATGAGCCTCCTCTCTTCCGGAAACAATTCGACCAGTGCCCTCTTGTACACGTCCTGCAGCCGCGCCTCTTTCTGAGCAGGGTTCAGCACGAGCCGGCTCTCTTCGGCCTCTTCGATCTGCCTGGCGTATTTCTCCACCTCTTCTCTCGGCAGAAACCACGAAGAAAACAGATCGATCTGAAACAGTTCTCCCGACTTTCTGAGCAATCCCGGGTTTGCCCGAATCTCCTCTTCGTCCAGGAGGAGGAAAACCGGTGGTGTCTCGGTACGCTCCAGGGTGCTGAGCTCTTTCTTTGATGCACCGTAGGACGGGGGCAGAGGCCTCCCATGGTTCTCGGCCAACCGGGCCGCCTCCTCCAGAAGGAATCGGCAGTACCCCGGATCCACCTCCACGATGGGGAGTTGTTCCGGCACCGTCAGGGTTTGGTAGAATTCCCTGAACCCCCTTCTGCTCGTCTCGACCTTGCTGAATTCGACGATTCCGAGAGTATCGCTCACGATTGCCTGGAGCAGATGGAGTCCTCGAGGCTGACGGGGAAGGGTCAACAGGATGATCCGGTTTCCCATGGAATCGACGGCGCTGACGAATCCCCTTGCCGGTTCTTGGAGAGGAGAGCGGAGAACCGGGGCATCCTTATCCGCCTTTCCCGCGGGTTGCAGGGGAACCCCACGCCGTTCTATCCGGTAGAGAGATCTCCTGATCCCCCTGACGAGCCTCTTGTCTTTAGCAGAGGCGAGAAGGGATTGGAGGATTCCCGCCGTTCTCTCAAGAGGCATCCCACCCAGGGCGGTTACAATCGCCATGTCCCTCTCGGGTGAGATACCGAGTTCGGATTTGACCATCTCTAGGGATGTCTCCAGGGGTTCACCGGAGGCATCGTCCTTGCCGAGCCTGTCGAGCAGACTCTCAACGGCGGAAGCCGTTTCAGGGTGGAGTGCCTCGCTCGTCCTCTTTCTTTTGCCTTTCTTTTTCATCGTCTTCATCATCGTCCTGCCGTCTCCAGGACGACCCTCCACATCGATCTACCACTTCTGGTTGTAAACCTCGTCGTCATAGACCTTTTCGAGTCTGAGCTTGTGTTTCGCCTCTTCCTGGGCGAGCATCTGGAAGAGCTTCTCCAGCTTCGGATCGTCCCTGAAGCGGCCGGCCGAAGCCAGATAGAAGTCGTGCGATCTCTCCTCGTTCTTTATTGCCATACGGATGGCGTCCTGATAGCCCATGTCGTCGTGATAGGGGATCTCTTCCAGAAATTCGCTGATCTTTAGGTCGGGGATATCTTCCAACCGGTACTGTTCCACCTTGTTCCAGTCGAGCTCTTCCAGCAGATGCCTGTGTTTTCTTTCTTCGCTTGCCATCTCCTGGAAGATCTTGCTTATTCCGGATTCCACCCGTTCGCTCGCCATCTGATAAAATGCCGCTGCATCCGCCTCCTTTCGGATGGCCTGTCGAATCACATCTTCAAAGGTCTTCTCCATAGAATCCTCCTTCAGTTGATATAGTCGTCCTTGCCCCCCTTTTTCCCGCCTACACCACGGATGTGCCCTCTCAGCCGGCGCAGCCTGTACCTGAGATAGACCGCGTATATCCCTTTGAAGATCCTCACATAATTGATGTAGACGTATCCGAAGAGCATCCCGCCCAGGTGGGCCACATGGGCGATGCCGCCCCCTGTACCGGCGATGGAGGAGTAAAGCTCGATCAGGCCGAAGAGGATGACAAAGTACTTGGCCCTCATGGGGAAGAGAAACCAGACATAGATCATCTGATTGGGGAAGATCATACCATAAGCCAAAAGGATCCCATAGATCGCCCCTGACGCTCCAATAACCGGACTCAACTGCCCCGGCTTGACAAGGGCGTAGCAGATACCCGCTCCGATGCCCGTAACGAAAAAGTACTTGAGGAAAGCCCTGGTTCCCCACTGCCTCTCCAGTTCACATCCGAACATCCAGAGGGCAAAGAGGTTGAAAAGGAGATGGAAGAGGCCGCCGTGGAGGAAGATGTACGTCCCGAGCTGCCAGAAAAAGTATTTCTTCCAGACCAGAACCGGGATCAATCCGAAAAAGACGAACATCGTCCGAGGCGCCACCGACTGGATCAGGAAGACCCCCACGCATGCAAGGAGGAGGTATTTGACTCCTGGCGTCAGAGGGCGCCCCCCTAAGGAGACCCGGGGCTGATAGTGGTAATAGCTCATGGTTCTTTTCTTCGGCTCCATGACTACCCGGTTTCCGAGGTCAACCGAGGGAGCCGACCTGTTCTCCTCTCACGGATCGGCGGAAGGACTCGCTTGCGGCGATGAGCCTGGTGAGATCAGTACCAGAGACCCTCTCCATCCTGGGGAAATCCTTCTCAGGCAGACTGCTCAGCCAATCCATCAAGCCGCCCTCAGTGGAAACCCGGGCCAAATTGCCGCTCTCCCAGGACTCTACCAGGTCCAGGGCACCGTCGCGCCCCTCCCTATTGAAGGCTTCAGCCAGGAAGGCGATGATCCTTGCATCCTTCGACATGCAGCAGATTTGAGCTGATCGGACAGCGTAACCATTCCCGTTGAACGATACGGCAAGCCCACCGCGGTCCTTCACCAGACGGAGAGCCTCGGTGTCTGTGATGCTGTCCCCCACATACATCACGTCCGCGAGGTCGTGTCCTGTCCCTTCCAGACTCCTGACAAGAGCCCTGGCCTTTTCCGCCCCCCCCACCGGGTTGACCTCGTTGAGAATCCGTCCGATTCTCATCCTCGGGATGGCCTGCCAGAATATCCGGTCGAGCTGCCTGAGGACCCGACGGTGCTCTGCCGCCAGGTCTCCGGATCCCCCTGCATGGCCGGGCCACTGGAGCATCTCCATCCCCGCCAGTTCTTCCGCCGTTTGCCTGAGCCAGGCTCCCTCCTCCGGGTCGAGAGGATACCTGTCGAAATCGACCTCTGTAGAGAAGGCCCGTTCCATGGGGAAGCCGACTACCTCGCACAGGGCCTCGATGTAAGGCTCATAGCTGGTGCTTATGATAAAAGAGGCCATTCGCTTGCCCACAAACCGGAGGGTCTCGGTCGCTCCAGGGACCAGGGAGATGTGGGACCGGCTGTAGTTCCGGACAGCCTCGTTGCTCGCACCGAAGGCGATGAGAAAGGGGAGGATCAGTTTCAGCGTATCACCTGCCTTGTACCCCGGCTTCTCAACCACGTCGGCGAGGAAGTCGTCGTATCTGCTGACGATTGCGAAAAACCTCTCTCCCCTGGGAATGAAGTGGGCCGACAACTCCTGGGCGTTGTCGTTCAGAGAGATAGGTCCCTCGCAATCGGTTACAAAATGACGGCCCATGGTGCTTTTCCAGTCCCTGCCCTACCCTGCCCTAGCCCTGTTTGCCGCGGCGACTCAGATAGTCCTCGACTTCGCTGTTGAGGCAGACCGAGCCCGTCTCCCTTCCCTTCTTGTCCAGGATCCTGCCTCCCCTGACAGTCACCCTTCCCTCGGCCAGGGCCCTCATGGTCATCAGGAGAAGGGGGATCTCCCTCATGGCTCCGTGCTTCCTAATCTCCCGAAACAGGGGGTTCATCTCCCCTTCCTCCTGGATGATCTCTCCGAGGGGCATGAAACCGAGTTTGGCACCCATTTCGACCCAGAGCCGATCGAATTCCGGGCCCTTGAGGGGGAAGGTGCAGTACGTGATGGGGGGGCCTTCGTCGAGAGCCTCCGTGACGAGATGGATCATCACACCGGTCCTGTCGGCTCCTCTGGCGATGAGTTCCCAGATGACTTCCTGCCAGGTTCCTTTCGGTCCTCCGGGCTCGGCCGGGTGGAGGTTTATCATTGGAAACCGCCGGCACATCTGGGGGCTGACGATCAGCATATAGCCTGCCAGGACGACCGTGGAGACCTCCATCCCCTTGAGGATCTCTCCGACCTTCTCATGGAAAGCCCGGCGCCATGCCTCCCGGTCCTCCCTTCTCAACCGGGGCTCGAACCGCCTCGAGGAGAAAGAGAATAGGGGGATTCCATGGTTCCCCACATCTTCGAGGAAGCGGTCGCTTTCCGGGCTTTCTCCGGGCTCTCGATCACAGAAGACGAACCGGATTCTGGCCGGAATGGTCCCTTCCCTGGTACCCTTCACCGCCTCGGCCAGGAGTTCCCTTGCCGCCTCATCCCTTCCTGTGGAGAACCACCCAAAATCGTACATACCCCTTCTCCGGGTCAGCCCGGCTCATGGAGCCGGAAGAGCTTCAGAGACAGACGACCCTTCCTACATCGAGGTTGGAGGATCGATCCCGAAAGACCGTGTCTCAGCTATCGGGGCCTTCGAAGAATCCGGGATCCTCCCTGCCTGGATACCGGGTTCTGCCATAACCGGTCAGGCTCTTGGCAGCGATGCGGGTGGCAAACGAGGCCGATTCCCTGAGAGGACGTCCCATGAGCAGGCCTGCCAGAAACCCGGCATCGAACACGTCGCCCGCTCCGGTATTGTCTCTTACGTCCACGGATTGGGCCGGCAATTCGAACTCCTCGTCGCGGGAGAGAAAGTAGACTCCTTTTTCTCCCCTCTTGCATACCACCATGGAAGGCCCCACTTCCAAGAGGCGGCGGCTGCCCTGGAAACGGTCGAGACCCGTCAACACATGGATCTCCCTTTCTGTAACGAAGAGGACGAAGGTCCTTTCCAGGAGGGGAAGCAGGTCTGTAAGACCCCTGCGGGCGTATACCTCACCCGGATCCAGGCTGATTCGAGCCGGAGGTTGGATCTGCTCGGCCAGAGCCCTCTGGGCGAGAAAGGGTTCTTCTGCCAGGAAGGATGTGAGATGAATGTAGCGGGCATCCCTTGCGTAGCCGAAGTCGATCTCATCAGCAGACAGGGTGTCATTGGCACCGGTCTTCAGGAGGATCGCCCTGTCTCGATTCCCATCGAGAATGGACAGGCACTTCCCACTGGCCCCGCCGACGAGGATTCCCCGGAGATCGACCCCCTCCATTTCGTCCCGCAGCCTCCTGCCCTCTCGATCCTCGCCAACTTTTCCGATAAACCCTGTTTTGAACCCCATTCTCGCCAGGGCGACAATGGTGTTTGCCGCAGATCCTCCCCCGCTCGCCGTTTTCATCACGCCTCTCTGTTTAACCCTCTCCAGCACCCTTGAAAAAATCTCCGGAGGAGCCCATAATTCTCTTCCAGGTTGAAGCTCGATCCCTTGGCCGGAGAGGTCCGACAGGGAATCTATCTGATAGATGAGATCCAGGTTGATCGCGCCGAATCCTATGACATCGAGCATGGGTCGGTCTTTCCCCGTTCGCCGGATCGGGCCTATATTATAACAGGCTGGGGTTCAAATAGAAATCCCTTTGGACAATTACCAGGAATTCTCGTTTCTGGAGATCGGAATCGGCGGGGAGAGAAGCCCTCTCCCTTTGAGCCGCCTCTCGGTGGTATGACTGGGAAAAAGCCGCCCAATATCCATGGAATCATCGGGATCTGCGTTTTGGCCGTAGCCCAGGTCATGGTGTTCAGGCGCGTGGACCCCTTTCTCTCGTGGTTCTACAGCCTTGCCTGGTGGTCTTACATCCTCATTGTGGACAGCGTGATCTATCGCTTGAAGGGCAACTCCCTGATTCTGAGCCGCACCCGGGAGTTCTTTCTCATGGTCTGCTGGTCCTTCACTCTCTGGCTCTTTTTTGAGATGGTGAATCTGGTGATGAAGGACTGGTACTATATCAATGTGCCGGGCAGTAGACTGGTGAGACTGCTGGGATACGCTTTCTCCTACGGGACGGTCCTCCCGGGGATTTTCGAAACCACGGAGCTTGTAGAGAGTCTCGGCCTTTTCAGGAACGCCTCGGTTCCGAGGTTCAGGATGACCCCTGGATGGTCTATTGCCATTCTGGCTACAGGAGGACTCTTTTTGGTGCTCCCTCTTCTCATTCCACGGTACACTTTTCCGCTGATATGGGGAAGCTTTGTTTTTCTTCTTGAGCCCATCAACTATCACTTTCGGGGCAAATCCCTCCTGGCCGATTGGGAGGCGGGAAGCCTGCGGAAGTTCTACCTCCTCCTCCTTTCAGGACTCATCTGCGGGTTTCTCTGGGAGTTCTGGAACTTCTGGGCCAGGACCAAGTGGGTCTACACGGTTCCGTTTTTCGACGAGCTCAAACTCTTCGAGATGCCTTTGCTGGGTTTTCTGGGCTTTCCTCCCTTTGCCGTTGAGTGCTACGTGATCTATAACTTCATCTCGCTTTTCCGCCACAAGAGAGGCTGGGAGCAGGATTCCTACATGGTGAACCGGGAAAAGAAAGTCTCCCGAGGGCTCAAGCTCGCCACGGCCTGTGGCATTTTCCTCTTCTATCTCCTTTCCACTCAAGCCATCGACCGGTATACGGTCCGCTCCACCCTTGCCACCGTCGAGGACTTTCCGGGTCTGACCAAAGAGGAGAGAGAGCAATTGGAAGGGGCGGGGATCCATACTGCCGACGAGCTTGTCCATCGCGCCTGCAGCCCCGATTACTATGGCCGAGGCTCTATGAGACTAGGGCTGTCTCCGGATCGCCTGGCGGAACTGGTCGGGAAGGCACGGCTCATAGAGCTGAAGGGGCTCGGCGTGGAGAACTTTCTCCTCCTGGAAAAGGTTGGTGTCGATTCAGTGGAGAGTCTTGCCCGCCAGGATCCTGACGAGCTCTATGAAATGCTCCTGAGGGCGGGAAGGCAGGAGTCGGCGGCCCGGAGTCCCTCCAGGGCCGAGGTCAAGATATGGATTCTGGCTGCTCGCAGCCGAAGCGGCCGCTGAGTAGAGGGAAAAAACGGCTCGAAGCGATCCTCTGGAGTTCGATCCGGCTTCTCCTTTGCGCGGACTGAGGGGAGAGACCGAGCACGCTGCCGGGGCCTCTTGGCTTAACCTTCAGGACGAGCCGGAGACGGTATCAGAAAAAGATTCGAGAGGTTCGATCTCGATCTCTTCCTGGAGGGATTCGACG
Source organism: Deltaproteobacteria bacterium (assembly GCA_019308905.1). Taxonomy (NCBI): domain Bacteria; kingdom Pseudomonadati; phylum Myxococcota; class Myxococcia; species Deltaproteobacteria bacterium. The sequence goes on along the minus strand of JAFDHF010000023.1, from coordinate 9,824 downwards.
AGCCGGTCCACCTCCTCCAGGAAGTCGGGTGGAATCATCCACTCCATGATCCCGCCCTTTGGATCTACCGTCCTGAGAACGGCCAGCCCCTCGTAGGACTCCACAACGGCTTTCACGTAAGCCATGTCTTTGGGCTTCACGGAGAAGTACTTCTGAACGGTATTCATGGAGCTCCCGTTTTCACTTCCCCAGGGAACGGGGCAGAGGGCCCGGCCCGTGCACTCTCTATGGCTGATCGTCAGGACCCGTAATAGGCCAGGGCTTCCGGCATCCACTCTTTGATCTGGGCAATCCGTTTTTCATCCGTAGGATGGGTGGAGAGAAAGGGGAGGGATTTCTTGCCCCCGCTTTTCTCCATCCGCTCCCAGAACCGGACGGCTTCCCTTGGGTCATAACCCGCTTTGGCCATGAGGATAAGCCCGATGTGGTCCGCCTCGGACTCTTCGAGCCTGCTGAAGGGGAGCAATACGCCCACCGTTGTTCCGACCCCGTATCCGATGTTCATGGCTCTGACGGTCTCCGGATCTTGATTTCCTATGGCCACATTCAGGGCCGCTGCCCCCAACTGGGCGAGGAGGTACTGGCTCATTCTCTCAGCACCGTGGCGGGCCAATACGTGGCCGATCTCGTGGCCGAGTACGGTGGCGAGTCCCGCCTCGTTCCGGGTATATTTGAGGATACCCGTGTAGACGGCGACCTTTCCCCCTGGCAGAGCAAAGGCGTTTGGGGTCTTGTCATCGGCAATCACATTGAATTCCCATTCATATCCTCTTGCAACGGGATAGTCCCTGCTGGCAACCCGGGCGATTCTTCTGCCCACCCTGTTGACCATGGCTACGATCTTCCTGTCCTGGGAGAGCTTTGACTCTTTCAGGATCTCTCGATAGGACTTCAGACCCAATGCCATCTCCTGGGATGGAGAAATCAGCACGAGATGGGATCTCCCCGTGACAGGGACCGTCTCGCAAGCGACGGCCAGTACGAGGAGCATAACCGTTGCCAGCCAGCAGAGGGCCGATCTGGAAAGAGCCTTTTTCATGGTACACCTCTTTGTCGGCGGTCGGGGCCGGGCCGCATGCGCCGAGGAGCGGAAGGGTCCCCGGGAAATTGGGTTCAAGAAACGCCACCTGCAGACCGAATAAGATCCATAGGGCCTTTCGTATTCGATGATACTACAATTTTTTCTCCAGAGAAACCGGTGCGGAGAGTGAGTGGGGGGGGGATTTTGCCGGATGAGGCTGTCGTGAAGTGGGGTGGAGGAGGCGGGCGGCCCTTCAATTGACCGACCCCATAAATTGTGCTAATTTTATTGATAGACCGGTTCAAGGCGGGCGATGAAAGGTATCTCTTTCCCTCTCTCTCTGATCACACTGGCATTTTTTCTCTTTTTCCCATCCTGTGCGCAAGTGCCCTCAGGCAGATCCAGGCAGGCAGACGAAACAGGCTCCCGCCCGGCAACCTCAGAAGAAGCCGAAGGGATCGACAGTGAGGCTTATTTTCACTATATGGCGGCCCAAATCAAGCAGAGCAAGGGGTTGCTGGATGAGGCGATCGAGGAGTACAGGAAAGCCATCGCCCTCGATCCACAGTCTATTCGGCTGAAGCTTGAGCTGTCGAGGCTGTACATAGGCAAGGGATGGATGGACAAGGCAGCCCAGCAGTGCGAGGAGGCCCTCGCCTTGGAACCCGACAATACGGATGTCCTCCTTACCTTGGGGGGGATCTACTCTGCCCAGAAGAAGACGGAACAGGCTATCCGCCAGTACGAGACGGTCCTGAGGGTCGATCCGAAAAATGCGCACGCTTTCCGTTACTTGAGCGACCTCTACTATTCGGCGAAAGAGTATACCAAGGCGATCGATCTGCTCAAGAGGTTTGTCGAGCTCGAGCCCGACTCGGTCCTTGGGTACTACTATCTGGGGCGTGTCTACGCCGAGATGGGCGAGTACGACCGGGCAGAGGAAAGCTATCTGAAGGTCTTGGAAATCGATCCCTCTTTTGTGTCCGGTCTCAACGATCTGGCCACCCTATACAGGATCACGAAGAGGCCTGAGAAGGCGATCGAGTATTTCAACAGGGCTCTGAAGGTGGATCCGAACAACCGGAGAGCCAGGGCGGGCCTCGGTCAGGTCTACATGAACGAAAAACGATTCGATGAGGCGATCCATCAGTTCCAGGAGATTCAGAAAGGGGACAGGGAAAACCTGAACATCCGGGTCATGCTGGGGGTAATCTACTTTGAGCAGAAGCGGTATGACGAGGCGATTGTCGAGTTTCGATTCGTGCTTGCCGCGACGCCGAACAACCACAGGATCCGCTACTACCTCGCGTCGGCCTATCTCGAAAAGGAGGCATTCAAGGAAGCTCTTGAGGAGTACTCCAAGATACCACCTGAGTCCAGCCTCTATGTAGATGCTCGAAAGAGCATGGCCTATGTTCTACAAAAGCAAGACGAGATGCCTCAGGCCGTAAAGACCGTCGAGGAGGCGATCAGAGAGAAACCCGTCGACACGGGACTTCGCCTCTACCTGGCCACCCTGTATGAGAGGACCGAAGAGTTTTCCAAGGCCATGGAGGTGCTGAAGGAAGCTCTCGCTTCTGATCCGGAGAATGTCGAGATCTTCTTCCAGATGGGTATCGTCTATGACAAGCAGGGGAACCTGGAGAAGACCATCGAAATGATGAGGTCCGTCATCCAGAAGGACCCCAACCATGCCGAGGCCCTCAACTACCTCGGATATACATATGCCGACAGGAAGATGAATCTGGACGAGGCTCTGGACTTGATTCGACGGGCTCTGAAGCTTAAGCCCGACAGCGGGTATATAGTGGACAGTCTCGGGTGGGTCTACTTTCAGAAAGGGGATTACCGGAGAGCCGTCAAGGAACTCGAAAGGGCGGTGAGCCTGACGCCGAACGATCCCATAATCAACGAACATCTGGGCGATGGGTATCTCAAGGTCAACGAAAAAACCAAGGCCCTGGAAGCGTACAGGCGAGCTTTGCAGCTCTCCCCCAAGGCGGACCAGTTGAAAAAGCTGAAGGAAAAGATCAAGGCCCTGGAGAAAGAACAGAAAGGATCTATTTGAAGGTTTCCCCGTGGCCAGTGGCGCTTGCCGGCGTCCTGCTTTTGCTCGCGAGTTGTTCTCTCCTCAAACGTCCATCTTTCCGGCCATCGGTTCCACCCCATCCTGGTCTGGAGGAAGTACGCCTGACAAATGGGAGAGTCCGGAGTCTTCGCGGAATTGCGAGGATGGAGATGAGCTTTCAGGGCAAGAGGATGAGCGCCACCCAGGCTATCGCTCTCGCAAAGCCGGGGTTCATGCGGTTGGAAACCTTGAATTTTCTGAACCAGCCCCTTCTCATAGCTGCTACAGACGGGGTAAGCTTCCAGGCCATGGTTCTGGCTGAGAACCGGTTCTATCGAGGGAGTGTCTCAAGAGGGTTGGCTCGCTTCATGGGGCTCAGGATGGAAAGTGAGGCCCTCGTCTCAATGTTTTTCGGGGAGATTCCGTACCGGGAGGCAGGGTCTATCGCTTACGCTCACGAGAGGGGACTCTTTCGGCTGAACTTTCCCCGCTCGCCTCAATGGGAGGCACAGACCTTCTGGATCCACCCCAAGACGCTCCGTGTAGTAGAGGTCTCCAAGATTGATCACATGGGCCAGGAGATTCGTATCTCCTTCAAGCGTTTCAGAAAGACCAGGTCCGTTGCCTTCCCGAGAGAGATCGAGATCGAAGCCTCCGGGTCGGGCAGCCTTATCAGGCTCGATTTTCGGAAGGTGACGATCAACGTTCCCCTGCCGGAGGAACTCTTCAGGCTCCCCGTCCCACCTGGGGCCGAGGTGGTGGAAATGGATGAACTCGGCTAGCCCCCCGGCCTCATTCCACGGGCCAAGAGAAGCCGTCCCCGACTTGCCTGTTCAATGCAGAGGGCTATCCCCCTGCAACGGGAGGAAATATACTCAGGGTGTCGCCCTCCTTGAGTCGATCGTCTTCCTTCCCATGGACGCCGTTGATGAGGATGACCTTGGGGTGATCCTTCGGGAGCCCGAGTCTTTCGATCACGTCGGCCACCCGCTCCGAGGGTTGGAGTTTCATGGTGCATGAGAACCTGTCGCTCCCTTCCGGGAGGTAGTCCCTAAAGTTGGCAAAGAGTTTGACTTCGATCTCCATGGTGCCTCCACGGATCTTACCAGTTGTCTGTTCCCCTGGAGGCCGGCACACACGGCCGGCCCTGCCTCCCAGAAACAGGGACGTTCCAGAGATTATATCCATAGTCCTCCTTGATAATCAAGAAACTGCAGACCGGGGTTTCGTGCATCTCCGGTCAATGGTTTCGGGCAAGTCCCCGGGCTGGCGTATGGAACGACGGGTTACCGCAGCGATTCGTCGAGAATCTCGGCTACATCCATGACCTTTATCTTATCCATGAGGCCCAGATTCTGAACCGAAGTGTGGAGCATGGTATGGCACCACGGACAGGCTGTGGCCAAGACGTCTGCGCCCATCTCCAGGGCTTGGCCGACGCGCATATCCGATAGCCTTCGTTCCTCCTCCACTTCTGCGAACATTCTTGCTCCTCCACCGCCGCAACACAGGCTCTCATCCCTTGTCATCCTCATCTCAACGAGTTCGACGCCCGGAACCATCTCCAGAAGCTCACGGGGCGGATCGAAGATCTGGTTGTGCTTGCCGAGATAGCAAGGATCATGGTAGGCGACGGTACGGTGGAATTCCTTCTTGAAAGTGGGTTTCTTCTCCTCGAAAAGACTGGCCAGGAATTGAGTGTAGTGTTGAGTCTCGAATTCCCCTTTGAGAGAAGGGTACTCGTTGGCAAAAACACTGAAACAGTGAGGTGAGGTGGTTATGATGGTCTTTACACCGGCTTCCCTGAACCGGTTGGTATTCTGCTCTGCCAGCTCCTGGAATAATGCCTCATCGCCCATGCGCCGGGCGGGTTCACCACAGCAGGTCTCGCTTTCCAAGACGCCGAAATCGATACCCGAGTATTGAAAAAGCCTGATGAGGCTTCTTCCCAGCATATGGAGGTCGGGCTCATAGGCTGTGGTACATCCCACATAATACAGAACGGCCGCCTTCTCTCGGGGGAGCCTTTTGACTTCCAGATCGCCGAGCCAATCGAGTCTCCCTTCGGGCCCTTCACCGTATGGGTTGCCACGGCCATAGATATCTTTCATGGGTTTTCGTTGTGCAGGCAGAGGTCCGATCATCATTTCCCGCAGTATTTTTCTCCCCGCTTCTATCGCATCCAGGACCGGAACCCCAGAGGATTTCGATTTGCAACGCAAGACGCAGGCGTTGCATGTGGTACACAGGTAGAGGAGATCCCTGAGTGTCTCTTTCTCCTCTGGCCCAAAAAGATTCCATTTTATCGCGTATGTGATGGATTGCATGATACCCGAGGGCGTCTGGGACATGAACCCCTTAGTGGACTCGAATACAGGGCAAACCGTGAAGCAACTGTTGCAACTCCTGCACCTACTCGCCGCATCGAGAACGACTTCCCTCAAACCCTCCATGAACCTCTCTCCACACAGACCTTCGGAATCCCGCTCAATTCCACCCCGCCCCATAGACAATACCTCCGAACTGGCAAATAGGCATCGGACATCTTCCAAGTACTTCTGTTATCTCATATCAATTATCCGTATCCCTCCAAGACCCCCGGATTCAGTATGTTGTTCGGATCGAAGACGTTCTTCAACCCTTTTATCAAATCGTAGCTCACCCTTCCATACCGCTGGATAAAGAAGGATGTCCTTTTTGAAAACTGCCCCCACTCGCCTCCACACGTCCCGTATTTCAGGTTCAGTTCCGCCTCCCTTTGAAACCTCTCCTTGATGGCCTTTCGCTTTTTCTCATTGTCCCATTGCCTCGGAATAAGAACGCCGGGATGCAGAGCCAAAGCGCCGATATGGCCAAACAGATACAGCTCCAACTGACCAAGTATCGGCAGACCCCGGTTGAAATGTTGGACCTCTTCCATGCATTCAGGAAGGTTTTTCAAAGTCGAAACAACCTCGGCCACAGACATCTGACTGCCGTCTTTTTGCATGAGAAACGACCCTATGACCTCTCCTGCCGACCATAGCTTATCCCACATATCCAGATCATCGACTTCAGATGCTTCAATGGGTCTTTCGGCCTGAAAGGACCTGAGAATCTGAAGGGTCTTATTCGACGCCTCTTCCTCCGTATTACCTATAGACACGAAAAAGACTACAGGGCCTTCGGGCGGTTTCATTTCCTTTATCTCGTAGCCTATTGTTGCGCTCTTTTGATCCATGAATTCCATGAACAGCGGCGGGGGACGCCTTTCTCTGTACATTCTCTGAACCCCTTTGGCCAGAGATCCCAGATTATCAAAAACCGCCACACCGTAAGCCTTCTGAACCGAAGGGAGAAGCCTCATCCTGATTTTCGTTATTATTCCAAGCAGGCCGTCTCCTCCCAGGAAGAACTTTGTCAGATCAGTTCCGGCGGGCCTCCTGAGTCCCATGGTGCCGGTCTCGATAATCTCTCCGTTGGGGAGAACCACCTCGAGTCCGTACACATAATCACCAGGCTTACCGATACTTGTGTCGATTATATGGGTACTGGTGTTGTTTGCTATCAATCCTCCCATTGTGGCGCTCAGACGGCTTCCGGGTGACATCGGCAGAAAGTAGTCCCTCTTCTCCAATTCTTCTTGAACTTGAGCGCAGATGCATCCGGAGCCACACTCGAAAAAGCCGTAGTCTTCCAGAAATTCCATCTTATTGAATCTATGCATATTGATGAAAATCCCATGCGTATACGGTCTGGCTGCTCCTGCAAGATGAGTTCCCGACCCCCTGAGAAAAAGCGGAATCTTACTGGTATTTGCATACTTGACTATTTCGCTGATTTCCTCTTTGCTTCCCGGCATAACGACAATGTAGGGAATCTGTTCTTTCTCGAGTTCGTATGGAAAAGGATCCAAGGCGGTTTTTATTCTGTCAAAGATCGCTGTGGACAGGTACTCCTTAGAGACGATTCTTTCCATATCTCCGTAGATAACATCAACTTTCGAAGCCGATCTCATGGGATTATCCTCCCCACTATTCTGTCGGCGGTAATGCCCGCGACTTGCTGTAAAGGCGGTTTTAGGGGTTGGGCCTTAGCCAGAATGGGATAAGCTCTGGCAGGCAACAAGAACGAACAAAGGAAGCCCAACCCCATGGAGAGGATACCACGACGAGAGGTTACGAGGAAGAGGACCGGTGAGGTGATCTGCCACGGAACGGCTGGACGTGAGGATCCCGAGAGTGTATCGATCAACCCGGGCATTCAGAGCCTGGCTGAGGAGGCAGTGGATGCTGCGGTATGGGACCTTTTCGGGCGAGACCACTACGAAAGAGGCGGTGCTCGGGGCCGGTGTAACGGCTACCGGAGGGGTCGTCTTTTGACGGCCGAGATGGAGGTTTTGTTCCGAGCCCCATTTCCTCAGTGCTTTTTTCTTGACACAAAAGGAGCCCCTCTGCTATAAAGGCCGTGTCTGGCAGGTCTTTTGGTATTTTTCGGGGAGGCCCGTGCTGAGAAGAGCTCTCTATTTTGTGGCTTTGGTTCTGATGCTGTTGGGTATCGGCGCCCGGGTGCATGGGTACGGCCGGGCCGTATTTGGGCCAGAGGAGCTCACGATAGGGCGGTTGCATCTTCATTTGTCCCGTCACGGGTTTGGTGTGGAGGATCCTGGGGATGCGATCCTCGGGGTCACCAAGAGCACTCCGGGCAAGGAGATTCAAAGGGGGTTTGTCCTTTTCAACAGAGGATTCATTCCTCTTCGGGGTTTCTTTGGCGGTGATGAGCTTGTCTTTAGGACCCCGGTCAGGCTGCAATCCGACAATCATCTCCTGGTTGTCCTTTTGGGAAGGCCCGGTGGTTCGGTCACAATCGAGGTCAGTGGTCAAGAGGGTCCTATCTCACCGCCGGAGGTCTTGTTCAGAGCAGAGCCAGAGACCATCATCCGTGGGGGCTCTGCGACCCTCACGTGGAGCACGGAGGAGGCCCAAAGCTGCACCATTGACCAGGGTGTTGGGAGTGTGGAGCTAAGTGGTTCCCGGGTTGTCGCACCCGAGGAGACCACCACCTACACCATCACTGCCACAGGTCCGGGGGGGAGGGCCACTGGCACCGCGACCGTCACGGTCCTCTATCCTCCGGCAGTGACGATCTCTGCCTCTCCAGAGGCGATTCTCTATGGGGAGTCAGCGACTCTCAGCTGGAGTTCGAGGGGTGCCGAGGGCTGCCTTATCGAGCCTGGGCTTGGTCCTGTGGGGCCGAGTGGGCGGGCAACGGTCTCGCCCAGGCGCACAACGACCTACACCATCACTGCGACAGGTCCGGGAGGCACGGCAAGGGATCAGGCATCTATCTTTGTGGCAGCAGATGTGGAGCCTCAGCCTGAGGGCTCATTTGGCAAGCAGTACCAGGACCTCATCCCACCAGATGCCACGGTTGGATCATATGAACCGGGGCGTTTCTCCCTGATTACGGGTCTGGTAAGAGACTCGGGTGGTGTTCCCATAGAGGCCGTCTCGGTTGGGATTCTTGACCACCCCGAATACGGAACAGCCCTCACGGACACCCGCGGCCGATTCTCGATCCCTGTTGAGGGCGGGGGAGTCCTCACTATCATCTATCAAAGGGAGGGCTATCTCACCCTTCACAGGAGGGTCTATGTTCCCTGCAGCGAGATTGCCGTTTCCGAGACTGTCGTGATGATCGGGGAGGACCCGGTCTCAACAGAGATCAGCCTTGACGGCAACCCGGACACGGTCTATATCCATGAGAGCTCAGAGGTGACAGACGAGTTTGGCAGGCGCTCCTGCAGCCTGGTCTTTACCGGGGACAACCGGGCCTATGAGACAGACACAGAGGGCCAGGTCCTTGGGGAACTCACGACGATCACTGTCAGGGCCACGGAATACCCAACCCCTGAGTCGATGCCTGCAAGGCTTCCCCCGAGCTCTGCTTTCACCTACTGTGTGGAGCTCTGTGTGGATGGGGCAGAGAGGGTCAGGTTCGAGGAGCCCATTGTCACCTGGGTCGACAACTTCCTCGGCTTTGATGTGGGATTCAGGGTTCCTGTTGGCTTTTACGATCGGGGCCGGGGGGTCTGGGTCCCCGGCGATGACCGGAATCGTTGATGCCCTTGACTCTGATGGAGACCGAAAGCCCGATGACCTTGACCGGGACGGCTCTTTTGGTGACGAGGTCACGGGTCTCGGTGATCAGGAGAGATACCCTCCTGGCTCGACCTTCTGGCGGCTGGAGGTGAGCCATTTTAGCCCGTGGGACTTCAACTGTCCTTATGGTCCTGTTGCCGGTGCGACTCTGCCAAACCCGAGGATAGAACCCAGAAGCGACGCAAAGCTACCAGACCTGAAAGACTGCAGGACCCAAAGCGCTTCCTATATCGAGGACAGAGGCCGGATCCTCCATGAAGAGGTGCCCATCCCCGGGACGGATCTAACCCTCCACTACGGGAGCAACCGGGTGGGAGGCTACAAGGAGGTAATCACCGTTGCTGCAAGCGGTGACACGGTTCCATCTGTTCTAAAGGGGATCATCGTCAGGGTCGAGGTTGCAGGCAGGGCATACGAACAGAGCCTGGAGCCTTTTCCCAATCAGGTGGCACAGATCCTCTGGGACGGCCTTGACTATCTGGGGAGACCTGTGGTTGGGATGACAAGGGCCCGCACGGGCGTTGGGTTTGTCTACGATGCGGTCTACTACAGGTCACAACAGGCATTTGACCGGTCATTCGGCCAGGCGGGAACC
>JAFDHF010000022.1 GCA_019308905.1 Deltaproteobacteria bacterium | reverse complement strand
CTCTCCAATACCTCCAAGGCCGCCCCGTATATCGCCTCAATCTGCCCCTCGGTCAATACCCCAAACACAGGCCCCCGCTGCTCCACTAGATTCACCCTCATCTCCGTCCTCCTCCGGTTTGGTTCCCTTCATCGTTCTCTCTACCTTACTATTTCCCGGCCTTCCTCTTTTCGCGCTCCTCGGCCGCCTCGAGGATCTCGGAAATCCTACTCTTGACACCTTCCGGTACTTCCGGTCCCCTGTGGGTCGAGAGGATTTCCCGGGTCTTCTCTCTGACCCGGTCACCCATGGTCTTCCTGCCCTGGGCGACCCATGTCTCGTAGTTCCACCGGTCCATGAGGCTGGGCCGCCAATGCTCGCGCCGGTAATGGTCAATGGTATGGTCGTCTGCCAGGAAGTTCCCCCCCGGCCCCACCCTGTGGATGGCCTCCACGGCCAGGGTCTCGGAGGTGAAGTCGATTCCCCGACTGATGCGCCGGCTCATTCCTATTATCTCGTCGCTCATCACCAGTTGAAAGAGAGACCCCGTCATGCCTGACTCGGTATACCCCACGTCATGGACCAGGTTGGCACCGCTGAGCATGGCAGAATGGATCGACAGGGCAGCCTCCAAAGCAGCCTGGGGTTCCAAGACCTTGGCGTCGGTACATCCCGCGGTGGACCAGACAGGGAGCCCCAGGTATTTGGCCATGTCGGTCAGAGCGGCACTGAAGAGGCTCAGCTCCGGGGCACCGTAGGAAAGGGTTGAATGCCGCATGTCCATGATCGAGACGACACCGCCCATGATGTGGGGGGTTCCCTTCCCCTTGAGCTGTGCCACCACCAGCCCATGGACCGACTCGGCCATTGCATTGACCAGCAGCCCGGCCGCGGTCGCAGGGGCGGTTCCCCCGCCGATACAGCAGGGGGTGTAGACCAGGGGGATACGGTTCTCGGCACAGTAGAGCAATTTGTCCATGGCCTCATGGTCACTCGTGAGGGGCGAGAGGGGCTCGCAGTAGAATATGTAGTTCGGCCTCCGTCTGAACTGCTCCTCTCCGCCCGCCACGGCGATGGCGATCCGGTGGATGTCCCGGCACGTGTCCCGGCTGAATGACCAGGCTACGATCGGTTTAGACGTATGGGTGACCATCTCCGCGAACTCATAAACGTCTGCGAGAGGCGGGGTCACATCGCTTATGCTGCCGAGGGATTCCACAAAGCCGATATTGGGCAGGGCATCACATACCCGTGCCACCTGGGCCGCGTCTTTTCGCAGATAGGGGCGCCGCTCTTCCGTGTCTGGATCGATGAAGTTCGGGCATGTAGGTCCAGGCCCAAAATAGACTTCATTCTTCCTGAGGCGCATCACTCCCGAGCCGTCCCAGCGGTACACAAGCGTCTCCTGTGGAACCGTGGAGAGGGCCTCCCGCACGAGGCCGGGTGGGATGCGGACGCGGATACCGTCGACCAGGGCCCCTGCTTTCTCCAGAAGCGATCTGGCCTCTTCGTGATGGATGGCCACGCCGGTCCGATGGAGCACCTCCAACATGCCGTGAAAAATCGACTCGGCCTGGTCCTCCGAAAGAACCGAAAACCGGGTCGATTCGGAGACCTCGAGATTTATTCTCATGATCTTCCTCCTCGGCGGTGTCAGAATGTGTCATAGACACCGGACTCCATGAAAAGCTCGGGCTTCACCTTTTTCTCTCTGAACTGGCGAAGGATGAGCCGGCTGGACCGTGCGATGTGCTCCCTGATGGCCTTCTCTGCTGCACGGGCGTCTCTTGCCTTGACCGCCTGGAAAACCCTTACAAGATCCGGGTAGGTCTTGGCCCAGCTCTCCTGGGGAACATATGAAAAGATCGGATGGAAACACTCGTGGATTGTCTCCATGATGGCGAGAAAGAGGGTGTTGCGGGAGGCCTTTGCAACGGCGAGATGGAATTCCATGTCAACCGGAACCAGCCTCTCGGCGTGCCCATCGGAATCGAGAATGGCGGCCATTGTCTCCAGAAGTCCCTCCATCCTTGCTATGTCTTCCTTCCGCCTGCGCCTGGCAGCCCAGTAGGCCACCCGCCCCTCCACGGTGAGGCGGAATTCGGCCAACTCCTCGAGAGGCACCTTCTTCATGCTCAGAAGGAGCCTCAGAGATTCGCTGAAGCCGGCGGTGTTGAGCTCCGAGACGAATGTACCGCCCGTGGCTCCTGACTTGGTGTAGACCAGGCCCGACTTTTCGAGACTCCGGATAGCCGCCATGATGGTGAACTTGCTCACGTGGAAGAGGTTCATCAGTTCCTTCTGGGGTGGCAGTTTATCTCCTGGTTTGAAATGCCCCTCGATAATCGCCTGCTGGATCTGCTGGGCCACCTGCTCGTAGTTCCTCGTGGGCTGAACCCTTCTAAAGGGTGGCTGAATCATGAAGACCTCCTCGCCTGGCAGTGGATGTCGGGAGCGGGAGCCCGGATCTCGACTCCAAGTCAGTCTTACTATAACAACAGAATGACAGAAAATCTATAGGAAAATTTCCGGGAAAAGCCCTTGACCTTCCGCGAGATATGATTCAATATATCAATCATTGAACGTCATCAAGAGGTTGCTCGGGGGAACCAAGAAACAGGAAGACATCAAGGCCGTGGACGACGGGACCGAAAACCGAGAGACAGGGATCTGCAGGCCTTTCACGATGCCTCTCCGGCGATCCTGAGGGATGCCGGGGCTGGGTTCCATGAACCCGAGGCGGTCGAGATCTTCGGGCATCAGGGGATCAAGACCGATCAAGACGGGTTCTTCCTCACGGGAAGCCGGGCGAGCAGGGCGCTGGAGAGGGCCCTCTCTTAGACCCGGTTGCCGAGACCAAGACCTCCATACCTGTTCTGAAAATGCAAGGACCCCTTTACCGGGGAATACGACCCCCGGCCTTCACAGGGACCTTACGGGATGGACATGAGAGAGGACGATCTTATCATTTGCCGTTGTGAAGAGGTAACCAGGGGCGAAATCAAGGAGGCCATCGGGCTCGGCCTCACCCGGATGAACGAGGTGAAGCGGCTCACCCGTGCCGGCCAGGGGTTGTGCCAGGGCAAGACATGTGGAAGGCTCGTCACAGCCATCCTGGCGGCCGAGACAGGACAGCCCCTCTCCGTTGTGAAACCCGCGACCTTTCGCCCCCCGGTACGGGTCTTCCCCATGGCTGCTCTGGTCACGACCCCAGGGGAGGAGAATCAGGAGGGCATCCCTTGTGATAAGAGGAATCTCAGGGGGGAAGAATCACCTGGAGGAGATGATATCGATGCGCATCGAGGATCATCCCATTCTCGGCAGGGCAGAGAGGGGCAGGAGGATCACCCTGACCGTGGACGGGAACCCTGTAGTTGCTTTTGAGGGTGAACCGATCGCCGCGGCTCTGCTCGCCGGGGGACACCGCGTTTTCCGATACACTGCGAAACGGCGGGAGCCACGCGGCCTTTTCTGTGCCCTGGGCCGCTGTACCGATTGCGTCATGACCGTAGACGGCCAGCCCAACGTGCGCACCTGCGTCACCCCGGCCCGTGACGGCATGATCGTCCAGACCCAGGTCGGCCGCGGGAAATGGGGAGGCCGCGGTGGAGGCGGAAAAAGGAAGGGCTAGTATGGCAAGGAAGACCGAGATCGCCGTAGTCGGAGCCGGCCCGGCCGGGATGGCGGCGGCCATCGAGGCCGGCCGGGCCGGAGCCCGGGTCATCGTGATCGACGAGAATCAACGCCCTGGAGGACAGCTCTTCAAACAGATCCACAAATTCTTCGGTTCAGAGGCCCATCGTGCCGGCACCCGGGGCGTGCAGATCGGCCTCGATCTTCTCAGGGAGGCCGAGGAAGCCGGCGTCGCAACCCTGCTCGATACGGTGGTTTACGGGATCTTTTCGGACCGGTGTCTCGGGCTGGCCAGGGAGCACCACACCGAAGAGCTCGAGGCGGATGCAGTCATACTGGCCACAGGAGCCAGTGAAAATGCTCTGGCCTTTCCGGGTTGGACCCTGCCCGGGGTGATGGGCGCGGGTGCCACCCAGACCCTGATCCACATTCATCGCGTGCTTCCGGGAAAGCGCGCCCTTATGGTCGGGGCCGGCAACGTGGGCCTCATCGTCTCCTATCAGCTCCTCCAGGCAGGAGCAAAGGTAGTCGCCGTCGTCGAGGGCCTTCCTGCCATCGGGGGATACGGCGTTCATGCATCCAAGGTCCGCCGCGCCGGGGTTCCCATCCTGACCGGGCACACCGTTTTGCGGGCCGAGGGAAGGGAGGGCGTCGAGAGGGCGGTGATCGCCCGGGTGGACGAGAACTGGAAGCCCATAGCGGGTACTGAAAGAACCCTGGAGGTCGATACCATCTGTCTGGCCGTGGGGTTATCCCCTCTGGCCGAACTGGCGTGGATGGCCGGTTGCGAGTTCCGCTACATCCCGGCCCTGGGCGGCTGGGTCCCCCTCCATGACGGAAACATGGAGACAACCAGGAAGGGGATATACGTAGCCGGAGACCTGGCAGGCATCGAGGAGGCTTCCACGGCCATGGAAGAGGGCAGGCTGGCAGGACTGGCCGCCGCCCAATCCCTCGGCCATCTGACCCGTGAACGGGGGGAGAAGAAGAAGGGGGAAGTGCACAAGCGCCTCGCGGCTCTGCGTATGGGGTCCTTCGGCGAGGGCCGGGCGATTTCAAAAGAGCAGATTCTACAAGCGCGGGAGACGGTATGAAGGGTGAAACGGAGACCGGAGGGGTTCGAAAGACCGGGATCCCCTCTATGAAAGAGCTCAGAGCTTCACCGGGTTACCCGGGCCCGGAGCTCCTTGCAAGGGGGCCGATTGCCGTGATCGAGTGCGTGCAGGACATTCCCTGCAATCCCTGCGAGGCGGCGTGCCGCCGAGGTGCCATCCATGTGGGCAATCCGATTACGAACCTCCCCGTCTTCTACGGGGAAAAGTGCAACGGCTGTGGGAACTGTATCCCCGTCTGTCCCGGTCAGGCGATCTTCCTGGTGGACATGACCTATTCAGAAGACAGGGCTTCCGTCTCTTTTCCTTACGAGTTCCTCCCCATGCCCGCAAAGGGAGACATCGTCGAGGGGGTGAACAGGGCCGGTGAAGTGGTCTGCCGGGCAGAGGTATTGCGCGTGCAGAAGCCCAAGAGGTTCGATCACACCGCGGTCATCACCGTGGCAGTGCCGAAAGAGCTTGCCATGGAAGTGAGAAGCATGAAGCGACTGAAGAGAGAGGGATGAGGGCGGCGAGATTCGATGTTGGAATCGTCGGCGGCGGGATCATCGGCTGCGCCGTGGCCTACTACCTGTCCAAGGGGGGGGCCTCCGTGGCGCTGCTGGAGAGGAGCCACCTCTGTTCCGGTGCCTCCAGTGCGAACCAGGGGGGTATGGCCGTTCAGATATTCGACCTGAAGACCATTCCCCTCACCCTGGCCAGTGCTAGACTCTACAGCGGGCTCGCAGACGAAATCGGATACGACGTGGAGTACAGGAGGACTGGATCGCTCCTTGTCGCCCGCGAGGACTACCAGGTTCCCCTGCTCCGGCAACGATACAAAGACCTGACCCGCATGGGCATGGAGGTCGATTTCTGGGACCCGGAAAGGCTCGGCCGCTTTCCCGGAGGGGATGTGGAGCCTTTCCGTGCGGTTCTTGAAAGCCCCGTAGATTGCCAGGTCAACCCCTTCAGGACGACATACGGCTTTGCCCTGGCGGCAGAGAGGCTCGGCGCCCGGATTCTGACAGGCTCTACGGTCAGGGAGATAAGGCCCATGGGCAAGAGGGAGTATCGCCTCGACATCGAGGGAGGCGCGGAGATTCTCTGCGGCCATGTGGTCTGTGCAGCAGGGCCGTGGTCGAGACGGATCGGCAGGATGGTGGGTCTCGATATCCCTGTTGAACCCCAGCGGGGACAGCTCATCATTACGGAGCAGGTACCCGAGGCGGAATACCCATATATCCTGGACGGTGACTACCTGGCCACCGCATACGGGATCGAAGCCCGGGCCGAAGACGAAAGGGCTCGAAAACGACTCGCCTTGGGAATCGGAGGGTCTTTTGCCCAGCACGCAAGCGGGAATTGGACCATCGGGGCCAGCCGGGACATGGCCGGGTTCGTGTCCGAGCCGACCCTCGAGGTGCTGCGGGCCCTGGCACGACATCTTCTCGGCTTCCTGCCGGAAATGAAGGAAGTCAATTGCATCCGCTTCATTGCAGGCTGGCGTCCCTACTGCATGCCGGACGGGCATCCGATCCTGGGGAGGGTTCTCGGGCTTCCGGGCTTCTCGATCGCCACCGGCCATGCGGGCGAGGGAGTCGCCCTGGCACCCATAACGGGAAAGCTTATCGCCGAGGAGATCACGACGGGCAGGACCTCCCTTTCCCTGGACGACTTCCGATACGAGAGGCTCTCCGCCTCTGGCTAGCCCCCGGTGTCATGGGAGGGCCGCCAGCCGAGGCATCGAAGGATCAATGGCTCGAGAGCAGCCGGTAAGGACCACCCCTTTTCCACGATCCACCCGTCTAGATGGATTCCTGCTCTGTTCTTGCGATGATCTCGTCCTGCAGATCCCTGGAGAGGCTGACAAAGTAGTCGCTGTAGCCGGCGACCCTCACAACGAGGTTCCCGTATTCCTCGGGATGGGCTTGGGCTTTCCTCAGGGTGGCGGCATCTATGACGTTGAACTGGATGTGGTGGCCGTTCCCCCTGAAATAGGTCCTCACGAGGGAGGAAAACTTCTTGAGATCCTGGGGGCTCCTGAGAACCTGAGGAGAGAATTTCTGATTGAGAAGGGTACCGCAAAACCTCGCCTGGTCCATCTTGACGGCCGAGTTTATGACCGACGTGGGACCCCGGCGGTCCGCCCCGTGGGAAGGGGATATACCGTCTGAGAAGGGCTTGCCCGCCAGCCTCCCGTCCGGTGTCGCCCCGCTCACCGAGCCGAAGTAGACGTGGACCGTGGTGGGCAGGAGGTTGACCCCGTACCTTCCTCCCCGGGAGGAAGGCCGGTCGTTCACCACCTCGTAGTAGATGTCCACCATCCTCTTCATGATGCTGTCGGCGTAGTCCTCGTTGTTGCCGTACTTGGGGACCCTGTTGAGCAGATAGTGCCTGAGCCGCGCGTACCCCTCAAAATTCGCCTCCATGGCCTTCAACAGATCGTCCAGGGTGATCATTCTTTCATCGAAGACAACCCTCTTGACCGCTGCGAGCGAATCGGCGAGCGTCCCCAGCCCGACCCCCTGAATGTAGGACATGTTGTAACGGGCGCCACCTGCATGGAAGTCCTTGCCTTTCTGGATGCAATCGTCAACAAGAACCGACAGAAAGGGAACCGGCATGTGTTCGGCGTAGATCATGTCGATGAGATTGTTGCCCTTCACCTTGATATCGATGAAGTACTCCAACTGCTTCCTGTAAGCATCGACGAGCCTGTCGAAACTCGAAAACCCGGAGTCTCGACCGGTCCGAAGCCCCACCAGGTCGCCGGTGGAGGGATTGATGCCGTTGTTCAGCGTGATCTCCAAGATCTTCACCCAGTTGCAGTAACCCGAGGAAGCCATGTTCTCCTTGCCGCAGGCGTTGACCGTCACGCAGCCGTTCGGGCCGCCCAGCCGGGCGTCTGCAAGGGTCTTCCCCTTGTTCAGGAGCTCCTGGACCACCAGGTCTGCGTTGAAGAGCGCGGGCTGCCCGAATCCCTCTTTCACCACCTCCATCACCCTGGTGACGAACCTCTCGGGCGTCTTCTCGGATATGAGGACTATCGAGTTCGGCTGAATCAACCTCATCTCCGCGATCACGTCCAGGAGCAGGTAGGAGAGTTCGTTCACCCCGTCCAACCCCTCCTCGTTCAAGCCGCCGATGTTCAGGAGGGCGAAATCGTTGTAGGTGGCACTCATCCCGGCGGTCTTGGTCTCTTTGGCCGGGGCGACCGTGTTGTTGAACTTGACCCAGAGGCACTCGAGGAGTTCCTCTGCATCGGCCCGGGTGATGATGCCCTCTTCCATGTCTTTCTTGTAGAAGGGGTACATGTAGAGATCGAATCTGCCGGGACCGATAGCCCAGTTGTTCGCCTCGAGCAGGGTGATCAGGTGGATGAACCAGTACGACTGGAGGGCTTCATGGAAGTTCCTGGCAGGGTAGGCGGGCACACGGCCGCATACCCTGGCGATCCTCTTCAGTTCCTCCCTTCTCCGGGGATCCTTCTCCTTGCTTGCCAGTTCAAGAGCCTTTGCCCTGTGCCTCTGAGCAAAGACAAGGGCGCCGTCGATGGCCACCTCCATGGCCTTCAGTTCCTCGATCCTACGGTAGCAATCAGGAGCCGAGAAATCGACGTTCTTCAACGCCTCTGCCACATCCTTCTTGAGTCCCAGGAGCCCTCTGGTCAAGACCTTCCCGTCGAGATTCACGTGTCCCGGGGCTCTGGATATCATGTACTCGGTGAAGACGTCGTTCTCCAGGGCCCTTTTCCACCGGTCATCCATGGCCGCCATGATCCGGTCATACATCGTCTTGTTCTTCCAGTAGGGGATGACCCTGTCGGAAAGGACCCTCCTCGTTTCGCCTCCCACCTTGAAGGGGGCGTGTTCCCTCTTCTCGATCGATTCGAGCTCCTCCAGGGTCATGCAGTACTGTTCGGGGTAGAGGGGGGAACCCCGGTACTCTGTGGTCTTCTCCCCCACGATAAGCTCATCCTCGTTGATCACGACCGTCATATGTTCGAGGAGGTACTTGAGGACCAAGGCCCTCCGCATGGGCGGGGAAAACGCTTCGGTCTGCTTGTATGCCTCTGTTACCAGAAGGGCCCTCTCGGCAAAGACCTCCGGTTCGCTTTGGATGCTTCGATTCCTCAGACGCTCGATTCTTTCGTTCACAAACCCCGCACCTCCTCGCCGCTAGCCCCCGATCCTTACCCTCAAACCCGCTCTCTCCAAGGTGTCGCGCACGGCCTCGATCTCCACCGGAGCCGGAGACTCCGTGCCATTCAAGACATATCTCCTGCCGACCCTCTCGTACTTCGAGACCCCCAACCTGTGATAGGGAAGAAGATCGACCCCCTCGATCCCCTCCAGACCCGAAAGAAACTCCCCGAGACGCCTCGTGTTCTCCCTGTCGTCGTTGATCCCGGGGACGAGAGGCATGCGGACGACCACGCGGTTGGCACCTGCCAGCCTTCGCAGGTTTGAGAGGATCAGCCTGTTTGAAACACCCGTATACCGCCGATGCTTCTCCTCGTCCATGAGCTTGACGTCGTAAAGGAAAAGGTCGACATAGGGGGCCACCTTCTTGATGATTGCCCAGGAGGCATAACCGCACGTATCAACGGCCGTGTGGAGCCCCCTCCCCTTGCAGGCGGCAAGGATTTCCTGGAGGAATTCGGGCTGGGAAAGGGGCTCTCCCCCTGAAAAGGTGACCCCTCCCCCGGAGGCCCTGTAGAAGTCCAGGTCCTTCTCGACTTCGTCGAGCAGGGCATCCACATCGATCCGGCGGCCGACCGCCTGCAGGGCCCCAGGGTAGCACTCCTCCACACACGACATGCAGAAGTCGCACCGTGATGCCTCGATCCGCCGCATCCCCCCGTCGTCCTTTACCACCGCGTCCCTCGTGCATGCCTCGATACAGGCATCACACCCGAGGCACCTGTCGGGCCAGAAGGTGAACTCCCTCTCACGACTCTGGCTCTCCGGGTTGTCGCACCACCAGCACGTGAGAGGGCATCCCTTCAGGAAGACCGTCGTCCGGATACCCGGCCCGTCGTGGATCGCATACCGTTTGATGTCGAATATGAGGCCCTCGGCCATTTCTTCGTTCTGCTTCCCCTATTCCCCAGACAAGGAAGGGGTCCTGAAATCGGATTTCAACGCCCTGCCGGCACCCTTCCCTGCGCCCCTTCACAGGGTCTGGTGTTCTGTCCTGTCGATGATTTCGTCCTGCACCTCTCTGGTCAATTCATTGAAGAAGGCGCTGTAACCCGCCACGCGTACGATGAGGCTCCTGAACTCCTCGGGCCTCGACTGGGCCTTCCTGAGGGTCTCGCCGGCCACGACGTTGAACTGAACGTGGTGGCCGCCCAGGGCGAAATAGGTTCTTATGAGGGAGGAGAACTTCTCGTAGTCGGCCTCCCCTTTCAGGGCGCCCAGGGAGAATTTCTGGTTGAGAAGCGTGCCGTTGAGAACGTTCAGGTGATCGATCTTTGCGACCGATTTGATCACCCCCGTAGGCCCGGCCCTGTCCGCACCCTGAACCGGAGAGACGCCGTCGGACAGAGGATACCCCTTCCTCCTTCCATCGGGTGTGGCCCCGCACATCTTCCCGAAAATAGCGTGCATGGTTACGGAGTGGAGTTCAGCGAGATACGTGCCCCCGCGAAGACAGTTTCGGGATTGAACCGTTTCGCAGAAAAACCTCACAACCCTTCTCGCGAGGCTGTCCACCTCGTCCAGGTCGTTCCCGTACTTGGGGCATCTATTGAGAAGCATCTGCCTGAACCGCTCCTCCCCGGCAAAATCCTTGCAGAGGATCCGGTTCAGGCCGTCCAGGCCGACGATGCCCTCTTCGTACACCACCTTTCTCACCGCGGCCAGAGAATCTACGAGGGTGGCGAGGCCCGTCCCGAAGATCGTGGAATGATTGTACCGCGCCCCTCCTGCCTGGCGGGTTTTGCCCGATTCGATGCAGTCACTGATAAAAAGGGAGAGAAAGACCTCGGGGGCAAGCCGGCTGTGGACCAACTCACAGGCATTATAGGACTGTTCGATCAGGCCGACCGCGAACCGGATCTGCTCAAGGACCGCCCCCAGGAAGTCGTCGAATCCCCTGAGCGACCTCGGCTCACCCGTCTCCACACCTACCCTTTCTCCTGAAAGGGGGTCGATCCCGTTGTTCATGACCAACTCGATGCATTTGCCGAAGTTGACATACCCCGAGTGGGCCCTCGAGTCGGTCATCCCGGGTATCTCCGGTTCGATGCAGTTGGTGACGTAGTCCCTCGCCTCCTCGAGGGTGGCACCTCTCCGCAGCATCTTCGGGATTATCACGCCGTCGTTGACAAAAGCGGGGATACCGACTCCGGAGGCGACCACCCTGCACGCCTTTCTCATGAAATCGTCGGGTGTCCTCTGATTGTACCTCAAGGAGATCGAAGGCTGGGTGGTTCTCACGTCCCCGACCACCTCGAGAATCAGATGGGAGAGGTCATTGGTCACGTCATCACCGTCTCCGTCGACGCCCCCCACCATCGCCACCTGAAAAAGGGGGAAACCCGAAAAGGCCCTGCTGTAGAAATCGTCTTGGATCTTTATGAGTTCCGTGGTCTTGATCCAGAGGCACTCGAGCAGCTCCTTTGCCTCCTCTCTGGTCAGGCGGTTTTCCCTGAGGTCCCTCTCGTAGAAGGGGTAGAGGTATTGATCGATCCGCCCCAGGAGGATCGCATGGGGACTCGATTCTATGTGGAATACGAGATGGATGAACCAGAGAGACTGGATCGCCTCGTGGAAATCCCGTGCCGGAAGGCGCGGTACCTGCCTGCATATCCTCGCGATCCTCTCGAGTTCCCCTCTTCTCTCGGGGGAGGCCTCCTTGCCTGCCAGGCGGCCCGCGAGTCGGGCGTATCTTTCCGCGAATCGAATGACCCCGTCTATCGCCACCAGGGCTGCCCGGTAGAAGTCTATCTTCTCGATCGCCCCAGGACAGTCCGCCCGCGTCTCTCTCAGCCTCTTCGATACCCTGGCCCTGATCCCGTCCAGTCCGTCTCTGAGGAGCATGGGGTAGTCGGGTGTGATGTTGCCCAGGGACGTGGAATGGCCTCCAAGGGTGGTGAGACCCGTCTTGAGAGCCCTCTGCGCCCTTCGGCTCAGGAGGGAATCGACGTTCTCCTCCACGCTCTTCCCCTTCCAGAACCTGAACAGGGCCCTGAGTTCCTCTCTTTCTTCCTTTGAGATCTCCAACCGGTCCGCTTCTCTTGCCGGAAAGAGGTCCAACTCGGCCAGAATCCCGCGCCACCCGAATTCAGGGGTCACGATGGCTCCCCTCTCCTTCTCGGTGAGGCTGCCCACGATCAGCTCCCTGTCGTTGATCCTCACTTCTTTTTCTTTGAGCACCTTCGACAGGCCCACGGCCCGCTGCATGATGACGGACATGCCTCCGGCATCCCGGATCGCCTCCGTGTAGATCCGGGCCCTCTCGACCGAGATGGAAGGCCTTGCATCGAGCAGGTCCTGATAGAGCCTCTTGATCCTCTCTGTTGCCATCAAGCACCCTCGCGGCCGGAACCGGCCGTTTCATAGAAACCCTCCCACTGGGAGGGCATTCCCCTCGCCGGGCGGGTACCCCGGAAATCCCCCAATCTTCATTGGAGGGGTATTTTTCGATGACGAATAATTATAGCCCCTCTTGGTGCCAATATCCAACACCCACGGTCCGGTCCCGGGCAAGCCTATCGGGAGGAATCCCTGGTAGATGACTCTACTCGCCCTTCGGATCCGCACCGGCCAACTGGCGGATCAGGTGGAACATGCTCGCCTGGGAGCCACCGTCCACCTTGATGTTCGCGCCGGTGATGTAACTCGAGTCGTCGGACGCAAGGAAGACCGCGACCCTGGCCATCTCTTCGGGTGTTCCATGCCTGTTCATGGGAACCGCCCTGTTTCTCGCAGCCAGGAGCTCTTCGGTGGGGTAAGACTCCCTCTGCAGGGGAGTCATCACGGGCCCGGGGCTCAGGGCATTGACCCTTATGCCGTATTTCGCCCATTCCACGGCGAGCAGGCGGGTCAGCCCGAGGACCCCTGCCTTGCTCGGGGTGTAGGCACCGTCGTTGATCTCGGGTATCTCAGCCGAGATGGAGGCCACATTGATTATCGACCCCCCGGATCTCCTCTCGATCATCTGCTTCCCCACGGCCTGGCAACAGAGAAAGACCCCCTTGAGATTGACCTCGATGACACGGTCCCAGTCCTGCTCGGCCAGGTCCTCTATGGGGCCTGCCGCCACCAGGATTCCAGCGTTGTTGACCAGGACGTCGATCCTGTCGAATCCGTCAAGAACCGCCTCGACCATCCGCTCCACGTCGGGCTTCTTTGAAACATCGGCACGGACAACCAGGGACCGGCGCCCCAGTTTCCTGATCTCCCGTGCCACGCCTTCAGCGGCCTCCAAGTTCCTGTCGCAGTTCACCACGACGTGAGCACCTGCTCCGGCCAATCCCAGGGCGATGCCCCGCCCGATCCCCTGGCTCGCACCAGTCACCAGGGCAACCCTGTCTTCCAGCTTCACCCGGATCCCTCCCGTGCGGTCCAACACTCCATCGCCTATCCTGTCAGACCCAGCCGGCTGAGAGTCTCTTCCAGCGGCTTCCCCGCCGCATCCCATCCCCGCAGCTCGTAGTAGTCCTTCATGAGATCCTCGAAGGGCGGCACCCTGTTCGCCCTGAACCCCTCCTTGGCCGGCTTGAGCATCTTCTGTGGGAGTACGTCCGTCTCGGCGCCGTAACCGTCACGGAGGTTGATGAGCCTCTGCACGGTAAAGATCCTCTCCCCGGCCTCCATCAGCTCCTCGATGTTATATCCCCACCCGGTAACGGCGTTGAAGAGGTCCCTGACCCCCGAGAAGGGCATATCACCGCCGTCGACCATAAAGGCGCATAATACCAGCGAATTGAGCAGGGCGAAGTAGTCCTGGCATTTTGCCGCCACCATACTCTGATTCTCCCTTTCAAAAAACCTGACGGTCCCCTCTGTGATCCCCAGTTCCGGGATGAAGAACCCTCCCATCTCTATGTCTTCACATCCACCTCTGAAGTGGCAGGCCCCCCGGGTCCCCGTGGCATAGGTCGGAGCCAGTGAGATGCATGCCCTCGGATCGTGGGACGGGATATCGAGACCCTTGCAGTGGGCGACGATCCGAGCCGCCCCGTGGCCGATCTCTTCCGCAGCGGCGAGGGTGCCTCCGGAAAATATCGAACCGAAACCCTCCCTGTTGCCGATCTGCTCCAACAGGGCAAAGAGGGCCTTCGGGTCTCCCCACTTTATCTCCAGTCCTCCGGTCTCCTTTGCGGTGATCCATCCCCTTTCAAAGCACTCCATGGCAAAGCCCGCCATGGCGCCCGCCGAGATCGTATCGAGTCCAAGGCGGTTGGCGATCCGGTTCCCCCAGGCCACGGCCTTCGGATCGTCGATGAGAAGATTGGTCCCCATCATGCCAAGGGTCTCGTATTCCGGGCCGATCCCCCTCTGGACGTATTGCTGGGGCTCCGTGATCGTAATGCCACGATGGCATCCCACGGGGCAGTACCTGCAGGGCAAGGGGTTTGCCTTGAGGACCTCGGTGTAGTTCGGAGCGCCGAGCCTCTTTGCCCCTTCGGGCCACACATCCCCTTCCCAGTACTTGATGGGCATGTCTCCCAGCCCCTCGGCGGTCTCGCAAAGGCCGGGGGTGCCGTGTGCCCTGAACCCGTTTGCCTTAACCGCCTGGAGGATGTGGCGCCGGTATCTCTTTGTCAGTTCTTCCACCCTCGCAGGATCGCTCACCTCGGCCTTCCGCGCTCCCCTCACCGCGACGGCCTTGAGGTTCTTGGAACCCATGACCGCTCCCAGGCCGCAACGTCCTGCAAAACTGTGCTTGTCCACAGCCACGCACGCGATGGCTACCCTCCTCTCCCCCGCAGGGCCGATTGCCGCCACACTCAGCCTTCCGTCCCCGGTCTCCCTGCGGACCGCATCCACCGTGTCGAAGGTATCGAGCCCCCAGAGCGAGGAGGCGTCCCTGATCTCGGCGCGACCATCTGCAAGGTGGAGGTAGACCGGGCCTTCCGAAAGACCTTCGATCACCACCATGTCGTAACCAGCCTCTTTCAGCGAAGGCCCCCAGTCGGCCCCGGCCGCGGTGTCCGCAAAGGTGTGCGTGAGGGGAGAGATCCCCACTATGCTGAACTTCGCACCCCCCGGAATGGGGGGACCCTGGAACGGACCGGTCCCGAAGATAATGAGGTTGCTGCCGTCATAGGGATCGATCTTCCCGGGAAGCTCCCTGTACAGGATCTCGGCACCAAGGCCCGCCCCGCCGATAAACCTCTTGATCTCCCTTTCAGGGATCTCCTCCACCCTGGTTTTTCGATGGGTGAGATCCACCCTGAGCATTCTCTGCCAGTATCCGTTTCCCATGGGCCCAGCTCCTCCATCCAACCCCTGCATCCCCCGGAACGGCTCGGTGCACCCGGAGGCCGCCTCTTTTCATGGGGTTCCTTCGAGACTCAACTCCAGCCCGACGCCCTGGGCCCTGGCCTTCTCGTAGGCGAGCAGGGCCGCCTTCAGGTCCTCCAGGGCAAAGCCCACCGACTCGAAGAGGGTGATCTCGTCGTCCCCTGTTCGGCCCGGCTTGAGGCCCAGGATGATCTCCCCGAGATCGGCATGGATGCTCTCTCTGGAGATCACCCCCGCCTTCATCGGGATCAGCAGGTCCCCGGCTTCGGCCAGGCACCCCTCATAGGTATCCACGACGATCCTCGACCTCTTCACCGTTTCGTCGTCGATCTCCCGTATTTCAGGGTTGTACGTACCCACCGCGTTTATGTGCGTGCCGGGTTTGAGATCGCGCCCGTCGAAAACCGGCTCGGCCGAGGTCGTAACCGTTACCAATACATCCGAGGCGGCCACCACCTCCCGTGGCGAAGGGGCCACCTCCACAGGTATACCCAGGCTCCCCGCAGCCTTGGCAGCGAACCTCCGGGCACTTTCACGGTCCAGATCGTAGGCCCAGACCCGCTCGATCGGTCTCACGGCACAGACCCCTTCGGCCTGGAAGGCCGCCTGCGCTCCTGTGCCGATAATCCCGAGTGTCGAGGCATCCTTTCGGGCCAGATGCTTTGTCGCAACCGCCGAGGTAGCGCCGGTCCGGATGGAGGTGAGCAGTATTCCATCCATGAGGGCAAGAAACCGGCCCGTGGCCGGGTCATTGAGCAGGTAGACCGCATCGATGGTCGGGAGCCCCACGGCCGGGTTCTTTGGAAAAACCGATACGATCTTGGTTCCAAAGGCGCCCTCCTCCTCCACGGAAGCCGGCATAAAGAGAAAGAGCCCTTCGGATTTCTCGAGCTTCACGGGCATCCGCACCGGCACGGTACAGAGGCCCTTCTTGTACAGTACGAAGCCCTCTTCCACGGCTTCGATAACTTCCGGCATGGTGAGAAGGTCTCTCAGATCCTCTCGCGACAGAAACATGGGCATCTTCAAATCCCTCGGAATCACAATCTCCTCTTGCTGCGTGGGCAAGGGGCCGCACCTCGGAGCCGATCCTCTACCCTCCCCGGAGGACCGGACCAAGGCGATGAGCCTTGGACCCGATCGAATGACCGGGCCCAAGGCCGTTTGATTTAGGGCTTGTAATTCGGGTAGAGCTTCATGAACTCTTCCTCTGACGGGGCAAACTGGAGGGTGATCCCGTCTTCTCCGGCGTAACGGAATGGAAGCATATCCGTTGTGCCCCCTTTCTCTATGTAGGGGAGAGCCTTGCCGTCGTGGATCACCAGCTTCTGTGTCACATCAAGGGCCTGCATGCCCCACCGGTTGAAGCCCTTGTCTCCGCCGGCCGACACGCCCTGGAAAACATAGGCCGCGGGCCACATGGCGTCCCTGATCGCCTTGGAATCGAGGCTGTTGGCCATGTTGATCGCCATCGCCACGATCCAGGCGGCATCGTAGAAGGGAGGCGTCCAGGCGTCATTGAAGTCCTTCCCGAATTTTTCCCTGTACTTCTTCTTGTAGTCCGCAGCCCTCGGACCCGCCGTTGTGTAGCTCGCCCCCTTCATCCCCTCTATGAGCTTCTTGTCAGGCACGCCGAGCATGGCTCCCAGGTTGTACTGGTAGAACTTGGAGAAATCCTTCACGCCCATCTCGTAGAGCTGCCTCTGGATGATGATCGCGTCCCCGGTGTAGATATCGCAGAGTATCGCATCAGGCTTGGCCGCCATCAGCCTCATGAGATCAGACCTGAAGTCCTTGGCTCCAACCGTGTAGAGCATCCTCTCAACAAAGGTCCCGCCGAGTTCTTCGACCCTCTTCTTGGTCACGGCGGCCCGGTCCTGACCTATGGGGTTGTTCTGGGACAAGGTGGCGAACCTCCTGGCGCCGATATCGGCCCAGGCAAAATCGACCAGGGCAACGGCCTGATCAGCCAGGTCGGCCACGTCAAAGACGTAGGGGCCGATGTCTCTCAGCTTGAGGGTGGTGGCATCGGTCACGAAGACTACCTTCACACTATTGAGGTATTCTGCCTCAGGATAGGCCAACCCACTCGACCACCCTCCGAGAATGACGGGAACCCTGTTGACGTCGGCCAACTTGTGGGCCGCCTCTACTCCTGCCTTCGGCCTCGACTCCCCGTCCTCGACGAGCAGTTTTATGGGCCGACCGAGAACGCCTCCTGCCCTGTTGATCTCCTCCACCGCCAGTTCAGTGGCATTGAGGGCCTCCTGGCCGTGGGGTCCGATAGGACCGGTCAGAGAGAGGATCACCCCGATCTGTACCGGCTCTTTTGCCGGGCTGGAAGACACCGGGAAGACCACCAGGCAGAGAGCCAATCCCAGCACAAAACCGCTTATGACAAACAATCTCTTCATCTGTTCCCCTCCTTTTGTTTGAAGTTCAAACCGATTTACATGCTTCGATTTCCTATCCTCCCCTCAATCACCCCCTTTCAGCCGGTTTTCGGCCGGTTCTCCGCCGCTTCCACCTGAAGGTCCGGCCGAGTCTGTTCAGCCCAAGCACCAGGCAGATCGCCTACATCGTCCCCTCGCCTCCGAGATAGGCTTCCCTTATCTTCTCGTGCGTGAGGATAGTCCCTGCTGGTCCCTCAAAAGCCGTCTCTCCCATGGCGAGAACGTAGCCACGATTTGATATGGCCAGGGACTGCTCGGCGTCCTGTTCGACGATGATCATGGAGGTCCCGGTCGCTGCTATCTCCTTGATCTTTTCGAAAACCTGCTCCGACACCTTTGGGGAGAGCCCTGCGGAAGGCTCATCCAAGAGGATCAGCGTGGGCTTGACCATGAGGGCCCTCGCCATTGCCAACATCTGCCTCTGGCCGCCGCTCATGGTTGCGACCCTGGTGTTTCTCCTGTCCCTCAGGACGGGAAATAGGCCAAACATGGAATCAAGCCCCTCCTGCATCTCCCGCTTTGCCAGGGCATAACCCCCCATCTCCAGTGTCTCCTGAACCGTTAGGGAAGGGAAGACGTTTTCCAACTGGGGAACGTAAGCGATCCCCATGCGGGTTCTCTCAACGGTTCTCAGGCCGCCGATGTCTCTCCCGTTGAAATTGATGCTCCCCTTGTAAATCCTCAGATAGCCCATGATCGCCTTCAGCAGGGTCGATTTACCGGAACCGTTGGGGCCGATAATGGTCACGATCTCCTCTCTTCTCACCTTTATCGACACGCCATGGATGATCTCGGTGCGGCCGTACCCCGTAAAGAGGTCATCCACTTCAAGCAGGCTCGTCTCCATGGTCATCCTGATCCTCTCTCCTTCTCCTGGCCAGGTAACAGGCCAGCACCCTCTCGTTGTTTTGAACCTCCCTCGGGGTTCCCTCCGCGATTTTTGTACCCGAATCGAGGACGATCACCTTGTCACAGATGCTGCTGATCACCTTCATATTGTGCTCGATGATGAAAATCGTCCGTCCCCTCCTGCTGATCACCTCTTTCCTGAGAAAGGCCAATAGACTCCTGATAAGGGTCGGGTTCACACCCGCGGTGGGCTCATCGAGCAGATAAAGGGCAGGTTCGGCCATGAGCATCCTTCCAAGGGAGAGGAGTTTTCTCTGCCCCCCGGAGAGGTTTCCCGCATACTCGTTGGCCAGATGCTTCAGCCCTATCAGGTCGAGTATGGAGACCGCCTTCTTGAGATTTTCCTTTTCTTCCCTGAGGATTCTGCGAAAATCCGGGATGATACGCCACAGCGCCTCGCCGTGTTGCTCGGGCGCAGCCACGAGAAGATTCTCGAGAACCGTCATCTCCACGGCGGACCGGTCGATCTGAAAGGTCCTGACGAGCCCCAGTCTCGCAATCCTGTCCGGGCTGAGTTCGTCGATTCTCCGGCCCCTGAACCAGACCTCGCCGCCGTCCTTCGGCAGAAATCCCGAGACCACATTGAAGAGGGTCGTCTTACCCGAGCCGTTGGGACCTATCAGTCCTGTAACCGTGTCTTCTTCCACTTCGAGGGAGACTCCGTCCAGGGCGCGCAAACCGCCGAAGGATTTCTCCAGATTCTTGACTGAGAGAAGCATTACTCGACCTTGTAGACCCTCGGTTTTTCGGGGATAAGTCCCCTGCTCCTGTACATCATGGTAAGAACGATGAGCAGACCGATGACAACCATACGCAGGGCTGCAAGGGTGTTTCCGCCAAGGGGCAGAAAATCCTTGGCAAAGCGGGTCCCTACGTAGAAAACCTGGATGATTACAGCCCCGAAGAGGGTCCCCATATCGCTCCCCTTGCCTCCTACCACTACCATGGCCCATACGATGAACGTCTCGATGGGGAAGAAATCCTCTGGGTTGATGAACTGCTTCTGGTAGGCGAACAGGGCCCCTGCAAGGCCGCCCAGGATCCCCCCGATGACCATGGTCCTCTTCTTGAAGCTGAACACGTCTTTCCCGAGGGAGAGGGGCAGGTCGTCGCCTTCCCGTATCGTCTTCAACACCCTGCCGAAAGGGGAATGCATGACGACCCTGGTGAACAGGAAAGCCATGACCGTGAGGGCGAGCGTGACCACCTCGAAAAGGGGTATCCTTGCACCCACTGCGATACCGTCCGCTCCCCCCGCCACCCAGTCCTCATTGAGGAAAAAGAGCCTCACAATCTCCCCTACGGCGAGGGTGGCAATGCCCCAGTAAGTACCTCCCATGTTCCTCGCCGTGTAGGCCATGAGATAACCGAACACTCCGCTCGCAGCCATGGCCAGGAGAACGGTTGCTGCAGGGTTGACACCCAGATTGGCCAGTATGGCCACCGTGTATGCGCCGAAACAGAAGAAGAAGACCTGCCCGAAATTTACCAGTCCCCCGTGACCATACTGGAAGTTGAGGCTCAGGGCGAAAATGCTGTAGACGGCCGTAATGGTCACCCAGTATCTGAGAAAACTGAACATCTCCATGTCTATTTACCTTTTCCCATGATCCCGGAAGGCCTGAAGAGCAGGATCACGACCAGAATAGCAAAAGGAATGGCCGGCTTGTAATCGACCGGAATCAGCAGGCGGTCCACAAGGTGAAACAGGCCGCCCAGGTTGATGATGCTTCCGAAATCGAAGAAGATCCCGAAATTCTGAATAAATCCTAGGACCAGGGAACCGTAGATCACCCCGTAGACATTGCCGATCCCACCGAGCAGGACTGCACAGAAGACCGGGATGACGATCATGAAACCCATCATGGGATCGAGTTGGGTGTCCCAGCCGATCATGCAGCCCCCCAAGCCCGCAAAGGCCGCTCCGATAAACCAGACATAGAGGACCACCTTCTCTGTATCGATGGACGAAGCCTCGGCCAAGGCGCGATTATCCGACGTGGCCCGCATGGCCTTACCGAGTTTTGTCTTCTTGAGGAGCAGGTGGAACCCAACCATGGAGACCGAGACGATTCCAAGGACCCATACCTGCGAGGGCGTGATCCTCGCTCCGAACACCTCCAGGCCGGCTGAGAGTTCCACATTGTAGACCCTGATATCGGACCCCCAGATGGCCCTTACCCCGTTTCTCATGGCAATGGAAAGCCCCAGGGACGTGACCATCGGGATCACATCCCCCATATCCCGCATCCTCTTGAAGATGATTCGATCCGTCACCATGGCGAAGACACCGGTGAGAAGGGCGGCAAGAACAAAGGAGAGTGACAGGCTCCAATTCAACTGGACATTGAAGAAGAATCCCAGGTAAGCGCCCATGACGGCGAGCTCGGTATGGGCGAAGTTGGCGAATTTCAATATGTCGAAGCACATGGTGAGCCCGAGGCCGATCAGTGCCAGTTCCGCCGAGGTGATCAGGCTATTCACCACGAGCTGGGGTATCATGGAATACATAGACGCACCCTCTCCTCCCCGCCTCTACCGGTCGGCCCCTGATTCCACGTCTGGAAACCCCGCAAACCCGCCACTACTCTTCCCCATGCCAACGTCCCGTGACCTCGGCGAGATCCTCTCTCGCACGAGCCGAGAGCGGCTCCGGCTCATGCCTCTCCATGATCTCCCTGGCCCGCCTCTGGGCCCTTTGTCCTGCATCGAGGAGGTCTCCCTTTCCGAGACTCTCCATGCTGGCCCGATCAAAGACGACCGGCCTCCACATCTGTCTGAAGTGGGTGAGCGTGTGTTCATGGGTGAGGTAGTTGCCCCCGGGGCCGACGGCATCGATAAGATCCAGGCAGAGAGCCTCCTCGTCCACCTCGATGCCTCGGGCTACCCGCTTGACCATGGAGATGATCTCGTCGTTGATGAGATGAAACCCGGGAGCGATGCACAGACCCTGGGAAAAAAGGCCGAGATCGTGGATCAGATTCGCCCCTGCCAGGACCGCACTGAGCAGGGACAGGGCGGCCTCCACTCCCGCCTGGGCATCCATCCAGTTCGAATCACAACACCCCCCGGTCCCCCAGACAGGGAGCCCATAGTAATGGGCCATATCGGCAACGGCCGAACACATCATGCTCAACTCGGGAGCGCCGTAGTTGAAAGAGCCGTGAGTCATATCAGCGGTCGACGGGAGAGCCCCGTAGACGTAAGGGGCTCCCTTCCGCCTGAGTTGGTGGATGACAAGGCCGCTCAGACTCTCTGCGTTTCCCATGAGCACGGGTCCGATCAGGGTGGAGGGAGCACTCACACCGGCCATGGGCATGGGGACGTAGACCAAGGGGAGTTCCATATCGGCGCACGCCAGAACGCGGCTTATGCTTTCCGGGCCGTGCAAGAGGGGGGAGATCGGCTCATCGAGACAGAGGAGGTAGGGTTTTGAAAGGAGCTTTTCACGGCCTCCCACGATGGCCGAGGCCATGTCGACGACATCACCGACCGTCTCCACGGATTCCGAGCAGAATACAACCGGTTTCGTCGTGTTTCTCAGGATCGCCTCGGCGCAGGCCCGGTCCTGGTATCTCCGATCAAAACCGTAGCAGTTGGCACCGGAAAGCACCCAGTCGACATTGGGAAGATAGTCGATGAGCCTGGTGTTCTTCTCGATTTCTTCAAATCCCATCTTCACCCTCTGAGCCGTCCACGGGTCGAGGAAGTCAGGGTTGTCGCCGTGGCAGCCGAAATAGCACTCTCTCTCCCTCAGGACCATGGCGACTTCGCCACGGCGGTCGTAGATGGTTATGCTCTCCGGAGCGCTTCGGATGGCTTCCTCCACCAGATAGGGTGGGAACTGGACACGCCTGCTGTACCTCGATCCGGTCTTCGGAGAAGTGTCCACGATCCGTGCACCGGCGCCCCTGAGCATCTCCAGGCACTCGGGTTGGCCTATCCAGACCCCGGTCCTTTCAAGGAGATCGAGGGTGGCTTCATGGACCTTCCGGCATCTGTCGTCATTGAGGAAGCGGAGACTCGGATCTTCGGACTCTTTTTGGGAACCTCGGAAGCGTGCCATTCAGTCCTCCTATGGTAGGTTGAAAATGAAGAGGACCCCTGTTTGCACGTCGGGGAGCGGTCTGTCTTCCCGTCCTAGAAACGGGGTTGAATGGTTGATATATTGAACCATTTCTCAACGGAGGTCAAGCCTTTTTTTGAGTGAAGGCTCCGGATTCTTGAGCGCCTTCCTTTCCATTGACACCCGACGGTCGTCATAAGAGGAGCCCCTCGGCCTGTCCGATGATCGGCTGGATCACAGGCAGATCCCTGCTTCGGACCGCTCCCCGTCAATCCATGAGGGAGCCTCCATTCACGTCTAGGATCTCCCCTGTTATGAAACTCGCCCGGTCCGAGACCAGGAAGACAACGGCCTCGGCCACGTCTTCGGGACGGCCCAATCCCCGGGGGGTGGAGGCCCGCAGGATCTCCTTGCCTTTGGGTCCGTACATATCGAGGAGGGGGGTATCGATACCGCCCGGCGCCACAGCGTTTACACAGATGTTGTAGGGAAGCACCTCTTTTGCAAGGTGGATGGTGAAACACGAAACCCCTGCCTTGGCGGCCGCGTAACTGGCCGCCGAGTTCGTACCGCCGATCTTCGCGGCAGTAGAGGAGATGTTCACGATTTTCCCGTTCCTCCGCCTCTTCATACCTCCAATCACCGCCCTGCAACAGAGAAAGGTCCCCTTGAGGTTCACATCGAGAACCTCGTCCCAGTCCTCCTCTGTAATCTCCTCCACCTTGCCCATCTTGGCGATCCCGGCGTTGTTGACGAGTATGTCTATCTCCCCGAGGCCGCGTTCCACCTTCTCGACCATCTCCTCCACCTGGTCGCTCCTGGAAACGTCCGCCCCCACCACCAGAGACTCTCCTCCCATGGCCCTGATCTCCTTTTCCACCCTCTTCGCTCCCTCACGGTTGGTCTTGTAGTTTACCGCCACCCTCGTGCCTTCCCTGGCCAGGGCAAGGGCGATCGCCCTTCCGATCCCGCTCGATGCACCGGTTACAAGAGAGACTTTTCCTTCCAGGCTCATTTTCGACCCCCTTTGTTACAGGAGTTTCCCCCGTTCGGGGAGACCTTTTGTTGCAGAAAGAAATTGTGGAACCTGTTTGGACGAACCCTTTGGTGATAATCCCACCCGGATGTCCTTCGGCCCGGCCCTGTCAGCCGCCGAGTCTGGTGTCGATGGTAGCCCCCCCCTCTGCCTGCTCAGCCAAGCGAGAGTATATGGTGAGCACCCCCTTTTTTACCTTCGCCTCCGGAGGTCTCCACCCGTCGAGCCGCGTCTTGATCTCCCGCTCCGTCAGATGGATATCGAGGCGGCGTCCGACCACGTCGACCTCGATGATGTCTCCGTCTCTGACGATGGCGAGGGGCCCACCTGCCATGGCCTCGGGAGAGATGTGGCCTATGGCTGCACCTTGAGTAAAACCCGAGAACCGGCCGTCCGTGACAAGGACTATCGAACCGCTCAGCCCCATCCCCACCAGGGCATCCGTGGAAAGCATCACCTCCCGCATTCCAGGGGCTCCCCTCGGGCCCTCATATCGCACCACCACAACGTCTCCCCTGTTCACCCTGCCGTCGTAGATCGCCTTCACAGCATCCTCGTCAGAGTCAAAGACCCTGGCCGGCCCCTCGTGTCTGAGCATCTCCCCGGGAAAGGACGTGGGTCTCGTCACGCATCCCCGGGGAGCGAGATTCCCCTTGAGCACGGCCAACCCCCCTTCCCCGTAAACCGGAGCCTCTCTTCCCGTAATTACCCTCCTGTCTCTTACGGTCGCTCCCTTGATGTTGTCTCCTATTCTCTTTCCGCTTACGCTCAGACAGCCGAGATCGAGAAGGTCCGCCACCTCTCCCATCACGGCCCTCGCTCCTCCTGCCTCGTGAAGATCCACAACCGTATAGGGGCCGTTGGGAATCACCGCACAGATGCAGGGGGTCTTTCTGCTCAGCCGGTCGAAATCGTCGAGGGAAAGCTCCACTCCCAACTCCCGTGCAAAGGTGAGCAGGTGGAGCACCGCATTGGTCGATCCCCCGATCGCCAGGTCGACGACGATCGCGTTTCTAAGGGCCTCCCGGGTCATGATCCGAGAGGGGCTGAGCCCTCTCCCCACGAGCTCAACGACCTGCCTGCCCGATTGCCGGGCCAACCGGATCCTATGGGACGAAACAGCGGGCACGGTCGACGAACCGGGCAGGGACATGCCCAGGGCCTCCGAGAGAATCTGCATGGTATTGGCCGTCCCCATGAGCGGACAGGCCCCAGGCCCTGGGCAGACCTCCTCCTCCATCTCGAGTATCTCCTCCTCTGTGACTCTTTCCGCCTTGATACCTCCCAAGCACGCCTCATCGAGCTGGGACATGACTATGTCTCTTCCCCTGTGCCGGCCCGGCTGCATGGGGCCTCCTGTCACCAGGATAGAGGGTATATCCAGCCGGGCCGCCGCCATCAACTCTGCCGGGATGATACTGTCACAGGAAGAGAGGAGAACCAGCCCGTCGAACATATGCTCCATGGCCACGATCTCGATCGAGGCAGCGATTACGTCCCTGATCACCAGTTCATACCTGAGGGCCTTGTTCTCCGCTCCCACACACGGGGACCCGCAGGTGGAAATCGTACCGAACTCAAAAGGAGTACCGCCTCCCTGCCAGACACCTCCCTTCACGGCCTCGGCTATCTGGCGCATGTGCATGTGCCCGGGAGCCGCCTCGTTCCACGTGTCGACAATTCCGATGTGCGGCCTTCTCAAATCCTCGTTGGAGTACCCCCCTGCCTTGTATATGGCCCGCCGTCTCGCCCCCTCTATCCCCTCAAAGAGCTTCTTTCCCGTCCACATCCGGCTTCCTCCTCCAGGATAACCCACGCATCATAGGAATCCGTGGTACCTCTTCTTGACCACGGCCATGTAGACCGTGTTGACCAGGGTGATAAAATCGAAAACGGGGAGTCCCACGGCTTCGTGGACGGCCGCGGCAAAGGGCGGCAGGTCGCTGCACTCAAAGACCAGCGCCCCCATATCGGGGTTTTCCGATACGAGTCTCCGGGCCACGTCCACCACCTCGGCCTCCATCCTCTCCACGTCGACGGTCGATTTCTCCTGGGTGACGTGGACCTTGGTAAACTCCTCCTTCTCGTCCATACCCGCTATCGCCGTGGGAATAGACTCATCGATTCCCGCGTTTCTCAGAAAAGGCCCTTTCAAGTGCCTCGCCCCTGCCGTCAAAATCCCCACTTTCCTCTTCTCGCCGATCATGCGCGACACCATCGGGACCAAAAGCAGGGGTGAGTTGAAAAGGGGAACGTTCAGGGCCCGGCTGGCCTCTTTCTGGTAGATGGCGAAAAACCCGCATCCGGTCGTTATCGCCCTGACCCCCTCCCTCTCCAGTTCCCTCGCAGTCCTGATAAATATCTCCAACCTCCTCGGCGAAGGTCCCTCCTCATCGCACCACCAGTTGCTGGGAACACCCTCTAAGACTTTGAACCTTACCGGGAAATCGTATGTCGTGGCATTCCCGACATTTCCAGGGATAAGGGGAGCCTTCATATCGAGCATGAGTATTCCGATCGCCTCACCGTAGAACGGTCTTCCTCCCTTGATGGAATTCATTGCTTCCCTCCCAAAGCCGTGGTCACCGGTCTCTGATCCCCGGACAGACTATCAAGAAAGGGACGGCCCTCTCTCCTCAAGCGGCTCCAATCCACAGGACGCTCGCCTTTTCCTGCCAGAGAGAGCTTGCACTGCGGGAGCAGTGCAAGCTCTCTCTTCTCAACCAGACCTCCCACGGTTCCTGAATCGACGCCGCCCCTTCCATCTACCACTTGACATCATATGGGACGACCTTCCCGTCTCTGTACACGTAGCCCTGAAATATCTGGGTCCTCTGGATCCCGTCCTCGTCCACGGACATGTCCGGATCCGAGACCCCCCTGTAGAGTTTGAACGTCACGGGGAGAACCCTCCGGATGGTGTCCGGATCCGTTGTTCCCGCCATATCGATGGCCAGGGCAGCAATCCACATCCCGTCATAGGCGATGGGAGGGTAGTAGGAGATGAACTCGGCCTTGTCTCCCACGAGTTTCCTGTACTTCTCCGCGAACTCGTCGAATCTCGGGCCCTTGGCCGCCACGACGTCGAGTCCCTTCCTGCCTTCTACGGTCTCGGGGATACATGCCTCGACGGAGTCCGCGAAATAGGCTGAATACCAGGAGTCCTTCACTGTGGCCGAAAGTCCCATCTCGTAAGCCTGTTTCTGGATTATCCTCGACATCTCGGCCCATGCCACAGAAAGGATCGCCGGTGGTCTCGGAGCAAAGAGCCTCTGGAGCTCTGCCCGGTAGTCGGACTTGTTGAGTTCGTATCTCACCTCGGATACGACCCTTCCCCCTGCGTCCTCGATCACCTTTCTCATCGCCCTGCCCAGGCCGACTCCATAGGGGTCGTTCATCACCAGTATGCCGAAGTCTTTCTGGCCGGTGTCCTTCATGGCGAACCGAACCATGTCGGCCCCCATGATCTCATCGGTGGCGACCACCGAGAAATGGAAGGGACCGATCTTGTGAAGATCCGGTGAGGTTGAAGCGAGGCTGATCTGGACGACTCCGCGGCTGTTCGCATAGGTGGCGGTGGGGATGGTGACGCTGCTGTTATGTGCTCCGAGAACGATGGGGACCTTGTCCACGTCGACGAGCTTATGAATGCCGTCCATCCCGGCTTTTGGCCGCGATTCCGTATCCTCCACGATAATCTTCACCGGACGGCCCCCGAGAACCCCTCCCAACTCGTTTATCTCCTCCAGGGCGATCTTTATTCCCCTGAGTTCCCGTTCGCCGCCGAAGCCGGAAGATCCGGTCAGGGGAATAAGAACCCCTATTTTCACGGGCTCCTTCTGCTGGGCGAGCCCGCAAGGTACCCCCGCAAAACCCGAGACAAAAGCAATCAGCGCGAGGGCAGCAAACCCGATGATGATCCTTCTCGAGTCTCTCATGTCATCCTCCTTTCCCGTTCCAAAACCATACAACATAGGATGGAGACAGACCTCAATTCAGATTCCCTCTATCTCCAGGCCGGCCGACCAATCCCCGGCTCACCTCCTCCCTGGTCCGAGTGCCAGCCGTTTCAGAAAATCTCCGGCGTCAACGCCCACAAGGACCCTCGGTTTCCTCCCCAAGGCGCCCCTCGTCCTTTTCCCCGGCAACAAAGCCAAGGTCCTGCCCCTCTTTTCCCACGGATCCATGAGGCTCGAGATCCCACGGAACCGTCTACCCGCGGCAACGCTCAACCTCCCAGATACGCCTTCTTGATGTGGACGTTGTTCAGTATACTGTCGGCCCTGCCCTCGAACTCGTTCTGGCCCATGGCCAGAACATACCCCCTGTCCGAGATTCCCAGGGATTCGTATGCGTTCTGTTCCACGATCACGATGGCGGCTCCCACCCGGTTGATCTCCTTGATCTTGTCGAACAGGGAGAGGGCTGCCCCCGGGGCCAACCCGGCCGAAGGTTCATCGAGGAGAATCAGCCTCGGGTCGACCATGAGGGCACTGCCCATGGCCACCATCTGTCTCTCTCCACCACTCAGGGTGCCGGCTTTCTGCCTCTGCCTTTCGCACAGAATCGGGAAAATGGCGTATATTTTCTGGGTCTGTTCCTCCAGCTTCCTCCTGGGTAGGAAGTATCCCCCCATCTCGAGGTTCTCGCGAACCGTGAGCGAGGGGAAGACGTTGTCCAGTTGGGGGACATAGCTTATCCCCTGCCTCACCTTCCTGTCTGGTCTCAGACGGGTGACATCACGACCCCCGAACCCGATCCTGCCACGGGTGGGTCTCAGATAGCCCATAATGGTCTTCAGAAGCGTCGATTTACCGGATCCATTGGGCCCTATGATTGTCACGATCTCCCTGCCTTCCACGTGCATCGACACGCCGTGGAGCACCTCTGTTGCCCCGTAGCCCGAATACACGTCGGCGACTTCCAAGAGTCTCATACCCCGGGTTCTCCCTTCCCTTCCATCTGCACCGTTTTTGTCCTGCCCCCCAGATAGGCTTCCAGGACCCTCTGGTTCTCCTGGATCTCCTCGGGCGTGCCCTCGGCAATCTTGACCCCTGCATCGAGCACATAGACCCTGTCGCAAACCCGGCTGATGAGGTTCATGTCGTGCTCGACGAGAAGGAAGGTCTTCCCCTGCTCGGCCTGGAGTTCCTTGATGAATCCCATGAATTTCTTGGTAAGGGTCGGATTCACCCCTGCGGTGGGCTCGTCGAGCAGAACGAGATCAGGATCCCGGATGAGGATCCTGGCCAGGGACAGCAGCTTCTGCTGGCCGCCTGAGAGATTTCCTGAGTATTCGTTGGCCAGATGCCTGATCCCCGTGAGTTCCAAGAGGGAAAGAGCCCTTTCGAGCTGCGCCCCCTCCTGCTGCCGGGTCCGCCTCCCCTTCAAGAGGGCGCCGAAAACGTTCTCTCCCACCTGCCCGTCACATGCAAGGAGCATGTTTTCCAAGACAGTCATCTGTTTGGGCGCCTTGCTCACCTGGAAGGTTCTGACCACTCCCCTTCTGGCAACCTCATAAGGCGGAAGGTGCCCTATCCCCTCACCCTTGAAACGGACCTCCCCGGAATCGGCGGGATAAAAGCCCGAAACGATGTTGAACAGAGTAGTCTTGCCCGATCCGTTTGGGCCGATGAGCCCGACGATGGATCCCCTCTCGACCTCCAAAGAGACCCCCGCCAGGGCCCGTATGCCTCCGAAGCTCTTGCAGATATCCTTTACCTCCAGCATCGAGTCTCCCCTATACCCTGTAGACCCTCTTCTTCTCCTTTATGAGCCCCCCCCGCATGAAGAGGACCACGAGGATTATCAACACGCCAATGGCCACCATCCTCAAGCTCGCCACGGTCTGCCCCGAGAGGGGCAGATAGTCCTTGAGGAAGCGGGTGGAGTTGAAGAAGACGACGATGATAACCGCGCCGACAACCGAGCCCAAAGCATTTCCCCTCCCCCCGACGATCACCATCGCCCAGATGATGAAGGTCACGATGGGCATGAAGTCGAGAGGGGAGATGTAGGTGATGTAGTGGGCGAACAGGGCTCCGGCTATGCC
The DNA here is from genome assembly GCA_019308905.1 of Deltaproteobacteria bacterium. Taxonomy (NCBI): domain Bacteria; kingdom Pseudomonadati; phylum Myxococcota; class Myxococcia; species Deltaproteobacteria bacterium. The sequence goes on along the minus strand of JAFDHF010000022.1, from coordinate 21,270 downwards.
CGCGAAGATCGCTCCCACCGTCATCGCCTCGACCTTGAAGTAGAAGACGGGCTTTCCCATGGCCAGGGCGAGATCGTCCTCCTCTCTCACAGCTTTCAAGACCCTGCCAAAAGGAGAATCTGCGAGTTTTCTGATCACCAGATACGTGAGAGCCAGAAAGGCCACTACCACACAGAGATAGAACAGGGGGTAGAGGCCGTTCGGGATGACACCGTGCAGGGGCTGGGGGATACCTATGATGCCGAAAGAGCCCCTGGTCAGCCACTCCTCGTTGACCGCAATCAACCGGATGATCTCTCCGATCCCCAGGGTGGTTATGGCCCAGTAATGGATGGAGAGTTTCGAAGTGGGCAAGGCGACGATGAATCCCAAAAGTCCCGCCAGGGCCCCTGCGAGAAGAACCCCAACGAGAAAGGGAGCCCCCATCATGGTCACCAGGGCAGAGGCGTAGGCTCCCACGGCGAAGAAGGCGACATGGCCGAAGTTCACCAGGCCGGAGAATCCGTAGTGGAAGTTGAGGCTCAGGGCGAGAATGGCGTATATCCCCATCATGGTGGCGAAGTAGAGCAGGATATTGACGATCCCCATCCTAGTCCCCTTTCTGTCCCTTCAGGATTCCCGTGGGCATGAAGATCAGGACGACAACAAGAATCCCAAAAGTGATCGCGTACTTGTAGCCCGTAGGAATCTGGATGGGCCTCCCCACGTGGAAGAGGCCGAAGAACCCTATGAGGTTCGACCAGTCGAAAAACAGGCCCACGTTTTCGGCAAAGCCAAGGATCATGGCTCCCACCAGGGCGCCGTACACGTTTCCAATGCCTCCCAGTATGGCTGCGCAGAAGACCGGAAGCAGGATCTGAAAACCCAGCTCCGGCCAGAGCAGGGTCTCCCACGCAATGAGGATCCCACCGAGCCCGGCATAACAGGCACAGATAAACCAGACCCACTTGATGATCTTCTCCACGTCGATCCCCCGGGCCTGGGCGAGGGAAGAGTTGTCCGAAAGGGCGCGCATCGCCTTGCCGAGTCTGGTCTTGTGCAAGAGGAGGTGGAAAGAAAAGACAGCAACCCCTGCGACAAGTAGGATGAGCAGTTGGGTCGAAGTAATCCGCGCCCCCATGAAGGTATAGGTCTTTCCCAGGGCCCCCCGGTAGCTCAGGGGATCCGTACCCCAGACCGCGCTCACCACGTGCCGCAGGGTTATGGAGAGTCCCATGGAAGCGATGAGAAGGATCAAACCGCCCGCCTCGCGGAGCCTCCTGAATATGAGCTGGTCGCTCAACACCCCGATCGCCCCGGTCAAGCCCATGGCCAGAACCACTGCTGCAAAGAAGTTGAGCCCCAGGGTCACACTGAGCAGAAAGGCCAGATACGCACCGACAACAGCGAATTCGCCATGGGCAAAGTTCGCAAATCGGAGGATGGCAAAGATCATGGTGACCCCGATAGCGAGCAAACCGAGCTGAGATCCCCGGATTATGCTGTTCAGAATGATCTGAGTAAAGGGCATGGACCTCCCCTGCTGCCGACCACCAAGCCGGAAACCGCCCCCTGGCTGCACTATTTTACGGTCAACACCGCCTTGCCGAGTGCCTTCTCATCGACGTGGACTCCGAGACCCGAGCCTGAGGGAACGGCCAGCCTTCCGTCCTTCCGCGTGGGTGTGTCCTCGGCCAACCGGACGTCCACATAGCTGTTGAAATCCGTGGAGGTGAAGAAGAAATCGGGCCGGGTACTCCCCACGATATGGGCTATGGCGGCGGTGGTCAGGTCTCCGCCCCAGCTGTCCTCCAGGGTCATGACGATTCCCAGGGTCTCACAGAGGTCACGGATCTGCTTGGCCTTGCTCAGCCCACCGACTCTCGAGAGCTTGATGTTGATCACGTCCATGGCCTGTTGTTCATAGGCCCTCACCAGGGGTCCCACCCCTGTAATCACCTCGTCGATGACCATGGGGAGACGGGTATGCCTCCGAACGACGAGGCATTCCTCCAGGCTGAGGCAGGGCTGCTCGATATAGAGGTCTTCTCCGACGAGCCCGTTGACCACACGGATAGCCTGGTGCATAAGCCAGCCCGTGTTGGCATCGGCCACGAGGATGTCACCCGATTCAAGCACCCTGAGAACCGCCCGGATCCGTCTGATATCCTCGTCCGGATCTCCACCGACCTTGAGCTGGAAACGCCCGTACCCCTCGGACTTGAACCGTGTCACATCATGGGCCATCTCCTCCGGAGTCTGCTGGGAGATCGGCCGGTAGAGTGGATAGTCCTCCACATACCGCCCCCCCAAGAGAGTGCAGGCGGGGAGGCCCGTCACCTGACCGAGGATATCCCAGCACGCTATGTCGACGGGCGACTTGACGTAGTTGTGGCCCACCATGACCGAGTCCATGATGTCGTTGATCGCCTTTACCTGACACGGGTCTTGACCGATCAATGCAGGGGCGAGCTCTCCTATCCCGCTCGGCACCCCTTGCGCGTAGGCAGCCATGTAAGCCGAGCCGAGGGGACAGACCTCTCCGAACCCCTTGACTCCCTCGTCGGTGGAAAGCCTGACGATCGTACTCACCAGGGAGGAGACCGAATGGCCTCCGGACCAGGCATACCTGCCTTCCAGGTACCCATAGGTAACCTGGTAGACATCGATCTGTGTAATCTTCATTGTTTCCTCCTTGGCCGCAGTCGGCAGTCATTGCGCGAAAATGGCATCTCCTCACGTCTTGAACGCCCCCCCCCCACCTCCATGGAGGCGCCTCAAGACGATCCGGCCCGGCATGATCAATCCTTTATGGTCAACACAGATGCATCTGCATCGATCTCTGCATGCTGTCCTGTCCTGAGTTTTCCAAAGTCTTCCGGATCCAATGTCATGACAGGAATCTCCCTGCCGTAGAAGTGCCTGCTAACCAAGGGACCAGCCGCCAGGATAGGTTCGGTTCGCAGATTGACGATGGCAGCCGGGGCCTTTCCCACTCGCGTCAACTCGAGAATGATGAGTGAGGTCGTACTCGACCCCTTGCCGAAGGGGAAGGCAAGCACCCTGCCTGCAATCGATTGCCCGAAGAGCTCATGGCGTGGATCATTGACCCGCCCCGTTGCAGGATCGACCCCTCCCCAGAAGCTGATGGGCTGTGAGGTCACGATCACTTCACCTCTCGCCCTTCCAGAGACCACACGGTATCCCCTCAGTCTCATCTCCATTTGGGCCGCCCCCTGCGGATTCTACCATGAACGGCTGTTTCGACACAGTCTTCCAGATTTCCATAGGCCACGTCAAGCCCTGTCTGAGAATAACAGTAGTTGGCGGATTTGGCCGAGTTGGTCATCATGACACGGAAGTTCCACGAATCAGTGGGGATCTGCAAGGGACAGCCGTCGGTGAAAACCCCTATTCCGGCCCGGCCCAGATCCTCGAGCAGCCCGCTCCCTCTCACCCACCCGTAGACCGTTCGACTCGTAAAGACCCAGAAAACAACGGAGGGATGGATCCTCCTCCCTCCTACCAGCCGGGCCAACTCCCTGAACTCCATGAAAGAGAAATGGGGGCAGCCGAGGGCCACCAGGTCCACCCTCTCTCCCCTGGCAGTCCAGAGCCTCTCCTCCGCGTCTTGAACCATCCCGGCCGTGATCTCGACCACCTCAGCCGGTTTCGCCCCCTGGAAGCACATCTCCGATGTCTGGGCTTCCGGTGTCACGCCGATCAAGTGGAAGAGACCCACTGCCCCGGAAGAGGCCGCAGCGGCGCTGAAGCCTTTCAGGCTGTCCACGTCCACATCCCTGGGAATCCCCTCCATGGCGGCAATCCTGTCCCCGGCTATCTCCCCCAGCAGGAAGCCCAGGAGGGGATAGATCGACCTGTCGCAGAACATCTCCCCCGAGATACCCTTCAGGCGGATAAGCACCTCGGCCTTCCGGTTTTCGGAAAGGTGGAGCCCGAATCTGGGGACCCGGCCCACGATGGCGGCACAGACGTCCACGAGGTCTCCATACCGGTTTGTCCTGGCCCCGATGACCGAGTTGGCAAAGGCGATGGCATTGGATTCGCCCCAGGCGATCTGCTCGCCGAACCGCGGGATCATCCCCTGCTGGTAGGGGGCACAGGTCCAGGTCGGAGCAGCCCCCATCTCCAGATAGGCCCTTTCAAGGCTCCTGCTCTTTTCCAGAAGTGCCGCCGAAACCCGGTACTCCTTCCATCTCTCGAAATCGACGGCACTGATATTGAGGGAAGTGGGAACCGCTACCCTGCCTCCCAGCTCCACCATCCGTTGGGCAAACTCGATCCCTGCATCCACCATATAGACCGAGCTGTCTATGTGGACCTGAGAGACGGCCATCATCTCCTCCGCACCGAACAGTTCCCCGAGGTCCACCAGGATCGAGAGGGCCATGCGCCGTGCTTCCCCATGCCTGCCGTCGAGAATCCGCTTCTCCTGGTCTGTCAAGTACATGGAACTCCCTTTCTCGTCTGCCCTTCCATATCGCCCTGGCCCGGCGCAGAGGCAAAAGGAATCCCCCGTGCAAGGGCATCGAACCCGAGGCAATATGGGATCATACCGTAAAAGATTCAATAGTTCAATATTTACACCGGCGCCCCCGGTCTTCCTCCATTACCCGATTGACAACGAATATCGACCCATGCTATAGGAAAACGGAACAGGGGGAACCCGGGCGATGCTCTTCAAAGACGACCGCCAGGAAGCCATGCCCCGCTACGCCTTCTCACAAGAAACACGGGGGGCTTTACCCCCGGAGAAAGGAGGTGAGCAGCAGAGAATAGTTCCGGTTTTTTGGGAAAAGGCAAAGGCTATTAACCGAATAAGAAAGGAGAAAGCGATGAGAAGATTTCACGGGACAATGGTCGGTCTGTTGTGTCTTGTCTTCTTGGTAGCAGGGATGGTCCCTATTGCTTCTGCCGAGCACCAGAGCCTCCTGGACGAAGTACAGAAACGGGGCGTCCTGAGGGTCGGGTGCATGCTCGATTTTCCACCCCTGGGATGGAGAGACGAGAAGGGAAACCCCAAGGGTTTCAACGTGAGATTGGCCGAGGAGATGGCAAAGGCACTGGGGGTGAAGCTCGAGATCATAGAGACCGTCTCGGCCAACAGGATTCCGGCCCTTGTGGCCAAGCGGATAGATGTCAGCAGCGCCGGTCTCACAATAACCACGGAGAGGGCCAAGGCTGTCGATTTTACCATACCGGACAGAAGAGGAGCGATGTTCGTCCTGACCCATGCAGACAGCCCTATCAAGACACTCGACGACTGCAAGGATTACAAAATCGGTACCGTAAGAGGAACGACTCCTGAGATCTATTTCTTGAACTACTTCAAGGACAAGGGGATCAAAATCGACTACATCTCCTACGACAGCAATGCAGACCAGCTCCTTGCCTTGAAGCAGAAAAAGGTCGATGCCATAGCCGAAACAGACATCTGGTTCGGCGAGGTCATGGCCAAGTTCCCGGGAAAGTTCAAGATCGTTCGTCCCGGGTACTTCAACGAATGGACGGGGCTCGCAGTCAGGCACGGCGATTTCACCTGGCTCCACTGGATCAACACCTGGCTCTGGGACATGCATATCACAGGAAAAATAAAGCAACTCCACAAGGAATTTAACATGCCCTACATTCCCGTCAAACCGGCATACGAATAGCCGAGGCATGGCCGTCCGGGGTGTCGATTGTTCACGGGCCGGCACCCCAGGTGGCCCACTGAAACAGAGATAACCGATGGACTACGTCTTCCACTTCAGAAGCATATGGGTGAACAAGCACCTCTTCCTGAGCGGGGCTCTTACCACCCTGCAGATCGCTCTTTTGGGAATCACCATCGGGATCATTCTGGGAACAATCGGGGCGGTTTCCAGGAACTCCAAGAACGGCGCGGCCAGGTTTCTGTCTTCCTGGTATGTCGAAATCATCAGGAACACCCCCCTTCTGGTGCAGCTCTACCTGTGGTATTTCGGCCTTGGGGCACTCCATGTCGATCTTTCACCTTTCCTGTGCGTTATCATCGCCCTGGGTGTAAACAATGGCGGCTACCTCACAGAGATCATCAGGGCCGGGATTGAAGCGATCAAGGAAGAACAGAGGAGAGCGGGAATATCTTTGGGTATGAGCCGGCTGCAGGTTTTCCGTTACGTGGTCATTGTTCCTTCCATGGGGATCGTATTCCCGGCCCTTTGCAACCAGTTCGTCATCTCCATCCTGGCTTCTGCTCTGGCCATGATCATTGGAGTCAGGGATCTCACTTACGAGGCTGTCTACCTGCAGGCCCACACGTTTCGGTCTATAGAGACATACATCGTAGTCGTGATCATCTACATCGTCTTGTCAAAAGGGGTGGTTCTTCTTTCCGATTTCCTCGACAGGAGGATCTTCAAATACAAATACGTTTGACGGCTGATCTCCGGTAGGATCCGTTCCTTGACGGACCTGCCGGAATGTGGAAGGGACGGATAAGTTGGATTTGGCAACCCTTACGAAGAGCTTGCTTCACCTGTCGCCCTATGATATATGGTACCTCCTCAAGGGGGCGGTGATTACCCTCGGTCTTTCGGCGGGGGCGATCGGCATAGGCTCTTGCATCGGGGCTGTCGTCGGCTGGATCAGGTCCTCAAGGATCGTAAAGAGAAATCCCTTTCTCTGGGGGCTCACGGCTCTTTACGTAGACGTCATCAGGGGGACTCCTCTCCTCCTGCAGGTCTACATGGTCTACTATGCGGTACCCCCGCTCACGGGAATCGAAACCTCCGTCTTTTTCGCGGGCATTGCCACTCTGGCCTTGTACCAGGGAGCCTATGTGAGCGAGGCGGTCCGATCGGGTCTCGAGGCCATAGACAAGACCCAGTGGTGGGGAGGGCAGAGTCTCGGGATGAGCTACTTTCAGACCCTCCGGTATGTCGTCTTCCCCCAGGCGATAAGGATCATGATTCCTCCCTACATCGGAATATGTCTCGGAGTAATCAAGGACACCTCTCTGGTCTCAACCATAGGGTTTATAGAGCTGGCATTTTCCGCCGGTATCATCGGCCGCAGAACTCTGGATCCTCTTCCTCCCTGGTTCATGGCGGCGGCGATCTATTTTGTGATCTGCTTCCCCATATCCAAGTTCAGCCAGCGGGTCGAAGCCCGACTGAGGAAGAGAGGATGAGGCTTGCATGAAAATTGAGGTCAAGAAAGTCAACAAGTATTTCGGAAAGCTCCATGTGCTGAAGGACCTCGACTTGACCGTGGGGGCGGGCGAAAAGCTCATCGTCATCGGACCCAGTGGATGCGGGAAGTCCACGCTGCTTTTCTGTCTCAACGCACTGGAACCGATCCAGAGCGGAGACATAGTCGTTGGAGGAACCTCCATCGTGAACTCCAACCGCAAGACGCTGCGTAGAATCAGACAGAAAATCGGCATCGTGTTCCAGCAGTTCAACCTGTTTCCCCACTACACGGCATATGAAAACGTGGAGTTGGCCCTCAGGATCGTACTCCATCTCGATCCTGAAGAGGCAAGACAGAGGACGTTGAGTGTCCTTGACAAGGTGGGGCTGTCCGACAAGATCGACAACTACCCCTCGCAGCTTTCCGGGGGACAGCAGCAGAGGGTCGCCATCGCCAGGGCACTCGTCATGGAACCCGAAGTCCTCTTGCTGGACGAAATCACTTCTGCCCTTGACCCGGAACTGACCGGGGAGGTCCTGGACGTGGTGGAGAAGCTCTCCAAGGAAAAGGAGATCACGATTATCTTTGTAACTCATGAAATACTCTTCGCCCGCAAGGTGGCCGATCGGGTGATCTTCATGGACGGCGGTGTAATCGTCGAAGAGGGACCGCCGGATATCCTGCTGCTCAAACCGCGAATGGAACGAACCAAGAGGTTCCTGAGCAAGGTGACCCAACACCTCAGCGGGGAGGAAAGCTCTGTGAGTAGGTGAGAATTTTCGCCGGAGGTTCCTGGGACCCAAAAAACCCGGGATTTGACAGTCTGTATCGAACAGATCAGTATCCAATACAAACCCAACAGCACCAAAAGGAGGTTATCATGAAGGAACTGAAAGGAGTCTGCGTAGCACTGTGTACACCCTTTGATGAGAGCGGCGAGAAGCTTGATGAGACAGCCCTGAGAAACCACATGGACTCAATGCTCGAGGCTGGTGTCCACATAATTCTCGTGTGTGGCGGTACCGGCGAGTTTGCCTACCTGCGGCCCGAAGAGAGAAAACGAATCGCCGAGATCGCCTCCAAGCATATCGACGGCCGCGCCGGTTTCATGGTCCAGACATCGGCGATCAATACCGCGGATGCCATCGAGTTCGCCAAGCACGCCGAAGGGGTGGGAGCCGACGCGCTCCTTATCCTGCCGCCCTACTTCGAGGGACCAAACGACGACGGCGTGTACTATCACTTCGAAAAGATATCAGAAGCCATCAATACCCCCATCATGGTCTACAACATCCCGGAATGTTCGGGTTTTGACGTCACGCCTGCTCTGTTCAAGCGCCTCCTCGAGATCGATAACGTCCGGTACATAAAGGACAGCATGAACGACCTCGTGCGGATCCAGGAGTTGCTCGCCGTGGCGGGCGACAGGGCCGGGGTTTTCAACGGGGGTGACGGCATCACCTACTTCAGCCTCGTGGCAGGATGCCCCGGCTGCGTATGGGGGGCCACCAACGCCATGCCCAAGGAGTCTGTGGAGCTTTACGATCTCGTCGTCTCCGGAAAGCTCGTGGAGGCAACGGCCCTCTGGAAACGGATGTTCCCGGCCAACCTGTTTTTCCTGACCCATGTTTACAACGCCGCGGTCAAGGCCGCAACCAATCTGTCGGGTAGAAAAGTGGGGCCTTGCCGCAAACCTGTCCTGCCTCTCACCGACTCCGAGATGGCGGAACTGAAGGAGGCCCTGAAGCCTCTCGGCATCTGATTGAAGCCGAAACAGAGAGGAGGCATCAGCCATGAGAGTGGGGCGGATCTTCTCGGCAATAGACACCCATACGGGTGGAGAGCCCACCAGGACCATCATCGGAGGCCTGCCCCATATCCCGGGCAGGACCGTAGTCGAGAAGATGAAGTACCTGAGAGATCACATGGACTGGATTCGGACTGCGTTGATGTTCGAACCCCGGGGCCACAGTGTCATGTCGGGCGCCATCCTGACTGAACCCACCCATCCCGAGGCGGATATCGGTGTCGTATTCATCGAAACCGGGGGGTACCTGCCCATGTGCGGCCACGATACGATCGGAGTGTGTACCGCCCTGGTGGAGACGGGAATGGTCGAGGTAGAGGAACCGGTGACCCACATCACCCTGGATACGCCGGCGGGCTTGACCCGGGTCAGGGTGGATGTGGAGGATGGGGTGGCCAAGGCGGTCACCTTCAGAAACATCGCCTCCTTTGTCTTTGCCCGGGACGTGGAAGTCGACGTGCCCGGGCTGGGAAAGATCAAGATGGACGTCTCCTACGGGGGGAATCCTTATGCCATAGTCCCGGCCGCCTCTGCGGGCGTGGAGATCCGCCCCGAGAATGCGGGGAGACTCATTGAAAAGGGCAGAATGATCCGGGACGCCGTCAATGCCCAGGTCAGGATCCAGCACCCGGAAAAGGACTTTGTCAACTCATGCACCCACGTGGAGTTCTACGGGGAGCCGACCGCGGCGGACGCTCATGTCAAGAACGCGGTCTTCTTCGCCGACAGCGGAATCGACCGCTCACCTTGCGGGACGGGCACTTCGGCAAAGGTCGCGACCCTCTATGCCAAAGGCGAATTGAAACTCAACGAGGAATTCGTCCACGAGAGCATCATCGGAAGCCTCTTTAGGGCTAGGGTAGTCGAAGAGACCCGAGTGGGCCCCTACCCTGCCGTGATCCCCGAAGTCACCGGCAGCGCCCACATCACCGGTATCAATCAGCTCCTGATCGACCCGGACGATCCCCATAGAAACGGGTTCCTCCTGGGGTGAGAGAAAAGAGTGGTTAGATGGTGCCCCTGTTCGATAAGGACGGCGAGCCTCGTTCACTGGACCGCGAGAATAATTCGTTAGCCGGTCCGATTCGAACGAGTGCTGCAAGAAAGGACGATCGAACGATTCGAACAGATTGAACGTCCCGGCGAGGAAAAAGACGCAATGCGGCTCGGTTTTGTCGGAACAGGCAGTATTACATGTGCCCTTGTCGAGGGGCTGTGCACGGCTGAGAAGCCGCCCGCAAGGATCCTCGTGTCGCCCCGGAATCCCGAGAAGGCGGCGGGGCTTGCAGCAAGGTTCTTGCAGGTTGAGGTCGCGCCGGACAACCAGGCCGTGGTGGATGGGACTGACTGCGTCTTCCTCGCCGTGCTCCCACAAATAGCATCCGGTGTGTTGAGGGAGATCCGCTTCCGGTCAGACCAGACGGTCGTCTCTCTGATCGCCCTCACACCCATCGACCAGGTGAGACGACTCGTCGCTCCGGCAAGGGACGTGGCAAGGGCCGTCCCGTTGCCGCCAGTGGCCCGGCATCTGGGGCCGATCCTGCTTTATCCCGAAAATCCCGTTGTGTTCGAGCTTTTTGGCAGGACCGGCAAGCCGATCGCGGTTGCCAACGAAGAGCACCTCAACGTCCTCTGGGCCCTTACTGCTCTTATCGCCCCCTTCTACGCCCTCATCGAGGAGGCGACCCGATGGGCGGCACGTGCCGGCGTCGACAGGCAGATCGCCGGGCCGTACACCGCATCGATGTTCCATGCCCTCTCGGTTCTCGCGACGGAAGTGTCTGACGGGGACTTCTCCGAGCTGTTAGCCGGGGCGACCACGCCGGGAGGTCTCAACGAGCAGGCCCTGGCAGAGATCCGCAGGCTGGGCGGATACGAGGCATTTTTGAACGCGTTGAATTCCGTGATTGTCAGGCTCGGCGAGCCCCGCCTTGAACGCCAATAGCCATTCGGGCTGGTGGAAACCTGCATTTTAGACCTCCCAAGCGAGGACCTTGACATTCTTGGCGATCCTCACAGGTTTGCGATCCAAGCCTACGGGCCTCACGGTCTTTCAGGCAAAGCGGGTTTTGAAAGACCGTGGTATAATACCTGGGAATTCGATGGCCAGAGTCTCAGTCGGTTCCGTGCCGTCTCTGATTTCTGAAACCAACAACAGGAGGAGAAGCGGAGATGAGGGTCAATTATACGGAGAACGTGACGCCCCGTTTTCAGGTCCTTTCAGAAGACCAGATCGAGGAGATCATCAGCGGGAGCCTCGAAATCCTGGAAAGGGTGGGCGTCAAGATCCATGATGAAGAAACCGTGGAACTGCTCAAGGGGGGCGGGGCCCAAACCGGAGACGGGATTCTCGTAAAAATACCCTCCTTCATGGTGAAAAAAGCCCTCAACACTGCACCCGGCCGGATTGTCCTTGCCCGCCGGGACGGCAAGAGGAGTGTGGTTCTCGAGAAGGATAGAATCCATTTCGGTACGGGTTCTGATTGTCCCTTTTTCATCGATCCTGATACGGGGAGGCGGAGAAAGACGGTTTTCGGGGACGTCGTAAATGCCGCACGGGTGGCCGACGCTCTTCCAAACATCGATTTCTTCATGTCCCTCGGCCTGGTCTCCGACGTCCCCTCCAGATCTTACGACCGACACCAGTTCCTGGCAATGGCCACGGGCACGACGAAACCACTCGTGATCACGGCAGTGGACGGCCGGGGGCTGATCGATCAGTTCGAGATGGCAAGTGTAATCGTCGGGGGAGAGGAGAACTTCAGGCAGAACCCGCTCTTCGCCATCTATGCCGAGCCGAGCTCACCCCTTGTCCATTCCAGGGAAGCGGTTGAAAAGGTGACCATCGCCGCCGAAAGGGATATCCCTATCGTCTATGTCCCTGCTCCAAGCGCCGGGGGTACGGCCCCGGTAACCCTGGCAGGCCTTCTGGTGGAAGGGCTGGCCGACACCCTGACAGGACTCGTCGTCTCACAGCTCAGGAAGGCCGGGGCTCCCTTTGTGATGGGAGGTGTCTTCACGGCTCTCGACATGAGAACCACGGTTTTCTCCTATGGCGCTCCGGAGCTTCTGCTCCTGGATGCAGCCCTTACGGATATTTCCAAGCGACTGGGAATACCGGTTTTTTCGACCGCGGGCTGCAGCGACGCCAAGACACTCGACGAGCAGGCAGGTCTGGAGGCAGGCCTGTCTATTCTCATGGCAGCCCAATCCGGGGCCAACCTGATCCACGATGTGGGGTATCTGGAATCCGGTCTTCTGGGGTCTCTCGATATGCTGGTCCTTGCGGATGAGGCGATCTCCATGGTCAAGAGAATCTTGAACGGTATTTCAGTCAACCAGGACACCCTTGCACTGGACGTCATCTCCCGGGTGGGGCCGGGCGGACATTTCCTGGACGATGACCACACCATCTCCCATTTCAAGGAGGAGATCTGGATGCCCCGCCTGATCGACCGGAGCAACCTGGAAGACTGGGACAAGGCCGGGCGCAAGACCATGGCCGAAAGAGTCAGGGACAGGGTCCATCAGATCCTTGAGACCCACCAGGCCCCTCCCATGGAGGAGGAGAAGGTCCGAGAGCTCAAGGCCATCATTGCGAGGGCAGACAGGAAGTATGCATAGCACGATTTGGTGCTGTCAGTTGTCGGTTGAAGGAAGACAAGATCACGAAGAGAAAGGAGTGAGGGGAGATGGCGACATTCATCCATACCATTTCGGTAGTCGACACCCACACGGCAGGAGAGCCGACCCGGATCGTTTTGAGCGGGCTCCCGACCATTCACGGCGCCACCATGGCCGAAAAGAAAAAGTACATGGCGGAGCATCTGGACCATTTCCGGGCGCTCCTCATGGAGGAACCCAGGGGACACCGGGACATGTTCGGGGCAATCCTCACTCCCCCAACCACCGACCGAGGACAGTACGGGGTCGTCTTCATGGACAATACGGGTTACCTCGATATGTGCGGTCATGGAATCATCGGCATCACCACAGCCCTGATAGAGATGGGAATGATTCCACCAAAAGAACCGGAAACCGTTGTCGCACTGGACACACCCGCCGGATTGGTGGAAGGCCACGCGAGGATCGACGGGGACCGGGTTGTTGAGGTCTCTCTGGCCAACGTCTCCTCCTTCCTCTATGCAAGGGATGTGGAGCTCGACCTCCCGGAGGTCGGCAGAATCACCATCGACGTCTCATTCGGTGGCAATTTCTTTGCCATGACACCGGCAAAGGCCCTGGGGGTTTCGGTACAACCGGAGAACATCTCAAGGCTCATCCACCTGGGAATGATGGTGAAACAGGCGGTAAACGAGAAGGTCAAGATCGAGCATCCCACGGAGAAGCACATCACCACTGTGGAACTCACGGAGATATACGACAAACCGGATCCTTCCAAGGCGTTCTCAAAGAACGTTGTCATCTTCGGAGACGGGCAGGTGGACCGTTCGCCGTGCGGCACTGGAACATCGGCGGCCATGGCCACCCTCTACGGAAGAGGGAAGCTCGCACTCAACGAGGAATTCACCAACGAGAGCATCATCGGGACCCGCTTCAGGGGAAGACTCGTCCGGGAGGCCAGGGTGGGTGATTTCGCCGCCGTGGATCCGGTCATTAAAGGGGAGGCGTATATCACCGGGATCCATCAGTTTCTCGTGGATCCAAGAGATCCCGTCAAGTACGGATTTACTGTGGGAAGAAGGGCCTCTTCTCGGTCTGCCAGCTCACGATGAAAGGCCCTCCTCCCCGGCTTGATCCCTCTCTCTGACGGGATTGGTCACACTGCAGGGGACCGCGGCAGAACACTTTCCACACACATCCGTAAGGTCGAGATCACTGTAGTGCCTGTCATTTGCGAGACACTGGCGGTAGCAGGCATGGCGGTCGTACCGATCAGGGTAGAGGGCACCGTACCTGCAGCGCTCGACGCACTCCAGACAGTCGTAGCCTGCCCGTTGGAGGCAGAACTCTCCCCTTGGGCTGGCCGTGGGCTCCAGAACCAGGTCTGTCACAAGGCTGCCGATGCGCCCAGTACACCCCTTCTCGGTGATGAGGAGGTTGTGAACTCCGAACCTCCCTATCCCGGCCACGTAAGCAACATGCCTGTGCGACCAGTCACTCATCAGGCTCTCCTGATCAAAATTGTGTGTGGGCGGAACCAAGGCCACCCTGTAGCCTTCCGATCTCAGCTCCTCCCTGATGTACTCGTTGATCTCCGAAATGAGCCTGTTGGTCTCAACATATGCTACGGCCCAACTCCTGGAGCAGTAATACCCGCTCTCGTGATTTTCCCTGTGGAGATCCTCGGCAAAGGGTATGAAATAGGCGATCACACTCTTGGCTCCGGCCAGTAGTTCACCGGGGGTAGCGTGCGTGGGCCGTACAACCTCCTTGAGCCGGTGGAACAGCGGATCATCCGCCGCTGCAAAACCGACTACCGGTTCGCGCCAAGCGGTCTCGACTCTCCTCCGGCTCGAATAAGAGGCGATGAACTCCCTGATCATCTTTTCAATAGCCCGTCTCTCCATCGTTCACCTCACCGGCAGAAATGCCCAAGCTTACCACAGCTCTCCTCCATGGGGAAGGAGAGCCGGCCGGGAGGAGCTCCCCGGTTTTCGGGTGGTATGTCCGAAAGTGCCTTGACTTCAGGGTATCCCAAAGGTCGGGAAACTCCACGAGTTTTTTTCCTTGACAATCGAGGTCTGGGTGTGGAAAAATGGGGCAGGTTTTAGTGGGTGCGCTTCGGTTTCTGCTTTTCTGCGAAAATGTCAGCCTGAAGGAGGTGAAAAAGCAAAGGATTCCGGTTGCCTCTTGTGAGGAAGAATCTGGAGAAAGGAAAAAGGAGGGATGACCATGGCAGATGAGGAAAGAGAAAAGGGAATGACAAGGCGCGACTTCGTTAAGACCGTGGGCGTGGCGGCCGCCGCGGGAGGAGTGCTTTCGGTGGGCTTGCCAAAGGAGGCTCAGGCCGCTAAGAAGCTCAAGATAGGGTTCATGGGACCTTTCACCGGTCCTGCGAGCCGGACAGGGGACCAGTTCAAGAGGGGCATCAAGATGGCACTGGAGGACGCCCGTGCGGCAGGGGAGATCCCTGTGAGGGTCGATGGGAAGACCATGGACATCGAACCCGTCTGGGTGGACAGCCAGTCGAGCCCTGAAAAAGCGGTCAAGGCTGTAACCCATGCCGTCAATCGAGGAGTCAAGATGATGGTGACGGGTTGGCACTCTTCCGTGGCCATGGCCTGTATGGACGCGGAAGCCGCCCTCAAGATAGTCCATATCGGCCACCAGGGCGAGTCCCAGTACATCAACTTCAAGATCAACGACCATCCGCATAAGTATCGCGGCTGGTTCAAGGGTTGGGCTTCACCTCCGGTCTTTGCCGGCCTCTACGGCCCGCCCCTTAAATACTTCATGGAAAAAGGCCTCTGGAGACCGGCAAACAGGAAAGCAGCGGTCATCGTGGAGGATACGGACTACGGAAGGGGATGGGGCGACGCTCTGGTGGTCAGCCTGAGAACCGCCGGCTTCGATGTCATGCCTTACGACGTCAACGCCATCGACCAGACCGAATTCACACCTATCATCACCAAGTACAAGGCCGCGGGGGTCTCGGTCGTCGCCGTGACAGAGACGGGTGGTGTGCCCATGTATAACTTCGTCAAGCAGGTTCGTGCCATGAACCTGAAGGCGCTGCTTCTGGCTCACGGGCTGACCTGGACCGCCGAGTGGTACAAGAATACCATGGAAGCCTCAGATTACGCGCTCTGTATGGACTCACCCTATCCGATCAGCCCCGAGCAGAAGGAGTGGATGAGGCGGTTCAAGGCGAAGTACGGGGTGGAGGCGGGCATCGCGCCTTCGGGGCAGCCCTATGATCATACCCGGATGGCCATCAAGATCCTCAACGAGGCGGGGACCATCAAGAATTTCGAGAAATTGGTAGAGCATGTAAGAGAAAAGGTGAAATACAAAGGGGTATGGCAGCTCTACGACTTCGCCACCTACAATGACTTCTGGAAGGATTTCTCCGAAGAGGGAACCCTCCACCAGCTGTCGAGAAACGACATCCGGACCGGCGGCTTCATGAAGGGCTTCTTCTTTCCCATGGTCCAGATGTTCGGGGGGAAACCCAACATACTCTGGCCTCTTGATCTGGCTACCGCCGAGTTCAAGGCGCCGCCATGGATCTAGGCTTCTCATTAGAGTAATCAGAAGAGAACCCCTGCTAGCTTCCTCGAGCCGCAAGCCCCTCCAGGGGGGCTTGCAGTCTTGTAGAAAAACACAATGGCCTTTCTGGAGATCGATCAGGTCCATAAACATTTCGGCGGTATTCCCGCTCTGGATGGAGTCTCCCTCACCGTGGAGGAGGGGAAAATCCACGGGGTCATCGGACCCAACGGGGCTGGGAAAACCACCATGTTCAACGTGATCAACGGGGTCTACAGTCCTGACCGCGGCACCGTCCGCTTCAGGGGCCGCGACATTACAGGGCTGAAACCCAATCAGATCGCTTCCATGGGGATCGGCCGGACCTTTCAGGTCGCCCGGATCTTCAATGAGATGACCCTCATGGAGAATATGATGGTCCCCGTCATTCCCAAGAGATTGTCGAAGAAGGAGGGCGAGGAAAAGGCTCTGGAGTTGTTGGAAATGGCAGACCTCGCCCACCTCAAAGACCAGCTGGCCATTGAGATCTCCGGGGGCCAGAAGAAACTTCTGGAATTCATGCGAACCATGATGGCGGATCCCGAGGTGGTCTTGCTGGATGAGCCCTTTGCCGGGGTCAACCCGGCTCTCATCGAGCGGCTGATCGAGATCACTTTCGAGCTGAACAGAACCCGGGGAAAGACCTTCCTTCTGATCAGCCATGACATCCCCTCGGTCATGAAACTCTGCAAGTATCTGACCGTCCTTTCAGCCGGAAAATCCATCGCCGAGGGAGAGTCTGAAAAAATCCGCCACGACCCTGCGGTCATCGACGCCTACCTGGGCCACTGACGCCCGAAGGGGAAACGAACCGATCATGACTCTCGAGGTCAAGAACATCACATCCGGCTATGTCAAGGAGGTCCCGGTCTTGACGGATGTCAGCATCGTTGCCCGGGAGGGAGCCCTGACCGGTATCATCGGTCCCAACGGGGCTGGAAAGTCGACGCTTCTCAAGACTATCTACGGATACCTCTATCCCAGCAAGGGGGATGTGTTCCACCACGGCAAATCGATCAAGGGGCTCAAACCGGATCAGATGCTCGGTCAGGGGATCGCCCATCTCATCCAGGGACACAGCGTCTTTCCGACCATGACCGTGGAGGAGAACCTGGAGCTCGGTGGCTGGATCATGAGGAATGACCGCAAAGCTCTTGACAGGGCCCTGGCCGAGGTCTACGAGTACTATCCTGTTCTGAAGAAGAAGCGCAGGATGCCGGCAGGCGCCCTTTCCGGTGGCGAGCAGCGGATGCTCGAAATAGCCCGGCTCACCATGACACGTCCCCGTACCATTCTGATCGATGAACCTTCGGTGGGGCTGATGCCCAAACTGGTCGACACGGTCTACGAAGAGATAGTCAGGCTGAAGGAGCAGGGATTCACCATCCTTATCGTGGATCAGAAGGTCCACAAGTGTGTGGAGGTAGCCGACTATATCTACGTGCTCCGCCTGGGACGGAACAGCCACCACGGCCCCAAGGAGAGATTCGTCGATACAATAGAGGACATCATCAGGGAGTGGATCTGACAGGGACTCCTGTTGAGAGGGTATAGGGAAGATGGAATTCAATATCTTTATTCAGCTCCTCGTCCTCGGCCTGGTTAGGGGATCGATGTACGCCCTGATGGGGGTTGGCCTCTCCCTGATCTTCGGGATCATGGAAATCGTCAATTTCGCCCACGGGGAACTCTTCATGATCGGCTGTTACATCATGTACTTTGTGGCTGCCATGTTGGGGCTCCCCTTTCCGGTGGGCATCCTCGCTTCAGGGGTGGGGCTTTTCATCGTAGGGATCATCCTCGAGAAGGGCCTGATCTCTACCCTCCGCAGAAAAGCCGGCCGGGAATGGCTCATGGATGCCTTTGTGCTGACCATCGGCCTCATGGTGATCTTTCAGAACCTCGCCCTCATCATCTTCGGAGCGGTTCAGCGGGGGATTCCAAACCTGGTCAGCGGTCAGGTGGTCATTGGGGAAGTCGTCTTCATCTATGATCATCTGGTGATCCTTGGCCTGGCGCTGCTCACCGTGGGGCTGCTCTGGTATTTCATCAAATACACGGACATGGGAAAGGCCATCCGGGCCACGTCCCAGCATTCGGAAGCCGCTCAGACTCTCGGTATCGACATCAGCAGAATGTACGCCATTGCTTTCGGCATCGGGGCCGCCCTGGCGGGGATCTCCGGGGCCCTTCTGATCACTCTCTTCCCCGCCAATCCCAACGCGGGGATGGGCCCTGTTCTCAAGAGCTTCGTGGTGGTCATCCTGGGGGGGCTCGGAAATATCAAGGGGGCCGTCGCGGCGGGTATCCTGGTGGGGCTCATGGAAGCCTATGCCATGTTCTTTCTGGCAGGGGGTTGGCAGAACGTGATCGTCACCTCCGTCGTCATTGCGGTGCTGATTTTCAGACCAGCGGGGCTCTTCGCCCCGGCAGGGGAGCGACCATGAGTCTCTTTGGAAGTCCCCAGAAGGGAATGAACGCTTCCCGATACGTGAAGGTGGCCCTTGTGCTTGCCTTTCTTATCGTGGTCCCCTTGATGTGGAGGGAAAATCGCTTCATCACAACCGTCTTCATATCGGCCCTGATGTTCGGCATATGGGGGGTCACCTATGATCTCCAGCTCGGTTATGCCGGCCTCTACAATTTCGGCTTTGCGGGATTCATATGTGCGGGGGCTTACGGATCGGCTCTTGCGGCACTGCATTACGAGATCAACCCATGGTACGGGTTGCTGATCGGGGGGGTCGCCTCTGGTGCTCTCGGGTTTCTTACCGGGGTGGTGACCCTCAGGCTGAGGGGCATCTTTGTGGGGCTTGCCACATGGTTTATCGCCGAGGTCTTGCGACTCACCATCTCTAATACCCCCGGCTACACCCGGGGAATGCTCGGTTTGGCCGTCGACCCCCTGCCCGATCTCTTCGGCCTTGACTTCTCAAGGGCACAGTTGCTTCCCTACTACTACCTGCTCCTTTTCCTCGTCATCATTATTTACGGAGCTGCATCCCTGATGGTCCACTCCAGGATCGGCCTCTCCTTTAAGGCCATCCGGGAGGACCAGTTGGCCACGGAAACCCTCGGCCTCAGTGCTACCAAGTACAAATTGATCAACTTTACCACGGCCTGCTTCTTCACCGGTGTGATAGGGGCCTTCTATGCCCACTACATCGGCATCCTCACCCCGGAACCGACCGAGTTTGGAGTACCCAGAACCGTGGAGGTCCTTACCATGGCCTATGTAGGGGGCAGGGGCACACTCTGGGGCTCGATCCTCGCGGGTTTTCTGCTCATCGGGTTTCAGGAGTATTTCCGGGAGCTCGGAGCGTGGCGCCTGGTTATGTTCGGTACCCTTCTGATCGCCGTGATGATCTATGCTCCGAAGGGGCTTTCGACCATCAAAAAGTACATCTGGTAGGGGCGGGGCGAGACTTGGGGGAGATCCCTGTGAATCGACGGTCTTTCATAATCTCGCTGCCGGTCCGTTCGTCTTCCCCTACCCGCCGGACCCTCTCCTAATTACCTTGCACAACCCCTGGAGACTCTTTTTCCCTGATAAACAGGGCCAGAAATGCCCCCAGAAGGGCAACGGCTCCGAACGAAAAGAAGAGGGCTCCATAGGAGTGAAAGGAGTCGACGATCTTTCCCGAGACTGGGGTAGTAAGGATACCAGCAGCACTCGTGAAGGTTGCCAGAAATCCCATGCCGGTTGCCGACAATCGCCTGGACAGAAGATCCGACGGATAGGCGGCCAGGAGAATATCGGGTACCAGGATCATCAACCCCAGAAGGGCCAGCAGAAGGGTGGCCAAGGTGAGACCCACGGTCAGAGAAAGCAGAAAGGCCGACGCCGACAAGACGAGGAGCCCTACGAGAATCAGGGGCTTCCGCCTTCCACCAAACCAGAAGTCCGAGACGAATCCAGCCACGGGAGAGGCGAGAACCCCTGGCAGCAAGACAAGAAAGGAGACCGTGCTGGCCCGATCAACGGACATCCCGTACCCCTCCTTGAGAAACGACGGGATCCACACCAGCGAGCCGAACTGCACGTAAACGAGGCAGAAGTAGACCATGGCCACGACCCATAGGGTGCCGTGGGTCAAGACCACCGAGAGGGTCGACCTGGGGTCACTATCGATCAGCCTCTCGATGTGAATCTCGTCATCGAAATCCTGAAGGCCTCTGTCTCGTGGACGATCCCTGACCACAATCCAGAAAACCACGGCCACCACCGCCATCATGGCAGGGGGAATGACGAAGGAGCTCCTCCAGCCTATCCTGTCCCCGATAAGCCCGGAAACCCTTATTCCCACGCTACTGCCCCCTGTTATGCAGGTTGCGAACAGCCCGATCACCGTTCCCCGCCTCGCCCGGGGGAACCAACTCACCACAAGCTTGAGGGCTGAATTCCATCCCATGGCCTGACCGAACCCGTTGATCAGTTGGCCTAGGGCAAGAACCGGAAAGGTTGACCCCCGGCTGAAGATCAGGTTTCCCGCGATCGAGACGAGGGCGCCCAGGGTGAGCACCTTCCGCGGCCCAAAGCGGTCCCCCAGGTAACCCGAGGGCAGTTGGAAGACGGTGTAAGTCAAGAAAAAGAAGGCCATCAATCCACCGGCCTGGGCGTTGGAGATCCCCAGATCCGCCCTGACCAGGGGAATAACGGCAGAGTAGTTGAATCTGTTGAGGTAGTACATCCCGAAAAAGAGCCAGGTCAGCAAGAGCACCTGACTGGCAGGAGAGAAGGAAAAACGGGGTTTCAAGAAGACCTCCCTTCTCCAGGTGTCACCGTGCTGGGAATCCCCGCCTCGAGATCAGCACCCATGAAACTTAGCAGGAGAAGCGGAAAGCTGTCAACCACGTATCTGAGATCGTGTGTCTCACCTAGGTCTCCTCCCGCTCAGCCTCCGTGCATACCCAGCAGCTTCCGCGGTGCCGCCCCGAACAAAGGGATTCCCCCAGATACGGAGATCCTTTTGAAGATTCCTCGTGGAGTTTCCTGAGTTTTCGGCCCAGGATTCTTGCAAGTATATGACTTCACGATCTTTTTCTGTCTTGGCAGGAGAACACCCTTGTCCCCTCGCTCCTGAGCTCACGCGGTG